>NZ_JBHXQZ010000005.1:0-132327 GCF_042717095.1 Streptomyces sp. NPDC058632
GGTCTGTCCCCGGGTCGGGGGGGGTAGGGGCTCAGGCCCTTCCCCGCCCGGACCGGCACCGGCACCGTCAGATGACGCCCTGCGCCAGAATCGCGTCCGCGACCCGCTCGAAGCCGGCGATGTTCGCACCCGTGACGTAGTCGCCGGGGGCGCCGTAGCGCTCGGCGGTCTCGGCGCAGGTGCGGTGGATGTCGGTCATGATGCGGGCCAGCTCGTTCTCGACCTGGTCGGCCTTCCACGTCGTACGCGACGCGTTCTGCGTCATCTCCAGCGCGCTGACCGCGACCCCGCCCGCGTTCGCCGCCTTGCCGGGCCCGAAGGCGACTCCGGCCCGCTGGAGGAGCTGGACCGCCTCCGGTGTCGTGGGCATGTTCGCGCCCTCCGAGACGGCCTTCACGCCGTTGCGGACGAGCACGGCGGCCGAGTCCTCGTTCAGCTCGTTCTGCGTGGCCGACGGCAGGGCGATGTCGGCCGGGACCTCCCAGACCCGCCCGCCGGGCACGAACCGCGCGGAGGAGCCGCGCCGCTCGGCGTACGTGCTCACCCGGCCGCGCTCGACCTCCTTGATCTGGCAGAGCAGCTCCAGGTCGATGCCCTTCTCGTCGACGACGTAGCCGCTGGAGTCGGAGCAGGTCACCGGGTTGGCGCCGAGGGCGATCAGCTTCTGGATGGTGTAGATCGCGACGTTTCCGGAGCCGGAGACGACCGCGGTCTGGCCCTCGAGGTCCTCGCCGCGCTCGCGCAGCATCGCCTCGGCGAACAGCACGTTGCCGTACCCGGTCGCCTCCGGCCGGATCAGCGAGCCGCCCCAGCCGGCGCGCTTGCCGGTCAGGACGCCGCCCTCCCAGCGGTTGGTGATCCGCCGGTACTGGCCGAACAGGTAGCCGATCTCGCGCGCGCCGACGCCGATGTCGCCCGCCGGTACGTCGGTGTACTCGCCGATGTGCCGGTACAGCTCCGTCATGAAGGACTGGCAGAAGCGCATGACCTCCGTGTCGCTGCGGCCCTGCGGGTCGAAGTCGCTGCCGCCCTTGCCGCCGCCGATACCGAGCCCGGTCAGCGCGTTCTTGAAGACCTGCTCGAAGCCGAGGAACTTGATGATTCCCAGGTTCACGGAGGGGTGGAAGCGCAGGCCGCCCTTGTACGGACCGAGGGCGCTGTTGTATTCGATCCGGAAGCCCCGGTTGACATGCACCCGGCCCTGGTCGTCCTGCCACGGCACCCGGAAGATGATCTGCCGCTCCGGCTCGATCAGCCGCTCGACGAGCCCCGGGTCCCGGTACTCGGAACGCGCCGCGAGCGCCGGCCCGAGGCTGTCCAGCACCTCGCGTGCGGCCTGGTGGAACTCGGGTTCGGCCGGATTCCGGCGCACGAGTTCGGCGCGGAGGTGGTCGAGCGAGGTGTTGGCGGGTCGCGTCGTCACGGGAGCCCTTTCTGGCACGGCTGCCACCGGAGACCCGGCAGCCGGTACGTCCGGTCTGATCCGGTTCGGTGAGGAGTGGCGCTCGGCGCCGTTGCCGCGCGCGGGACACTTCAGTGTGACGCTTACGTAAACACGGTGACCAGCGGCCCACGGTCCTTACGCCACCATGTGAGACCGGGACGCAAAGAATAACCCCAATGCCCCGATATGCGTCGGCGCTCCGTTCGGGCTCCCCCGGGGTTCACCTCCGGTCCCCGGCCGTAGACGACTCCCCGCCCGGAAGCGTGTCCTGCGTCACACGTTTCGGAGAACCCGTGTGACGACTGCGGCGTCTGGCAGACGTGAGATCACGCAGGAGAGCACTGCACGAGCTGGACGAGGAACGGCTCCTCCGGCTGGTGGCCAGAGGCGACCGCGGGGCGTTCGAGGAGTTGTACCGGCGCACGTCGCCGTGGCTGGCGGTGCGGCTGCGCCGGCGATGCGCGGACGAGCAGGTCGTCGCCGAGGTCCTGCAGGAGACGTATCTGGCGGTGTGGCGCGCGGCCGGCGCGTTCGCCGGCAGCGCGGCCGGAGGCACGGCCGTCGGATGGCTGTGGACGATCGCGGCGCGCCGCCTCATCGACGCCTTCCGGCGCCGGGCGCACCACGCCGAACCGCCGGTCGCCGCCGCCGGGCCGGCGGCGGTGCCCGCCGCGGAGGAGGAGGCGCTCGCCGCGAGCGTCGGCGGTGACGTCGGTGACGCGTTACGGCGTCTGGCACCGGAACTCCAAGAGGTGCTGCGGGCGATGGTTCTCGACGGACTGTCCGTCCGCGAGACCGCCGTCCTGCTCAACCTGCCCGAAGGCACGGTCAAGACCCGGGCCCGCCGGGCCCGGATCGCGATGCGGGAGGCACTGACATGAGTGTGGAACACGCCTCGGCGCGGCTCATCCGCCATTACGCACGCGGCGACGCCGGCATCGCCGCCGACGAGGTGTGGGCCCTGGAGGCACACCTGGAAGTGTGCGGACACTGCCGCGAGCGGCTGGGGGCCGCCGTCTCCACCGAGGCGCCCGCGATCACCTCCCTCCTCGAGACCGTACGGTCCGCTCTGGAACCCCGGCTGGACACCGTCGCCGCGATGCCACCGCGCCGGTGGCGCCGGGTGCGGTGGTCGTCCTGGATGACACCGGCCATGGCCCCGTGGCTGGCCATGACCGTCGGCCTCACGCTGATGGCGCTGTTGCTGGACGTCGCCGCCCCGGACTTCGGGGAAGTGTCGTTGCTGCTGCTGGCGCCCGTACTGCCACTGGCCGGCGTCGCCGCGTCCTGGTCGCGCGCTCTGGATCCGGCACACGAACTGACGGTCTCCACCCCGAGGGCAGGGCTGTACCTGCTGCTGCGCCGCACGGTGTCGGTACTCGTCGTGGTCCTGCCCGTGCTGCTGGCGGCGGGACGGCTGACGGGAGCGATGACAGCCGCGCAGTGGTTGCTGCCTTCCCTGGCCTTCACCTCCACGGCCCTCGCGCTCGGCAGTGTCATCGACGTGACCCGCGCCGCCGCCGCGCTGATGGCCGTCTGGGGCGTCGTCGTCGCACCCGCGTGGGCCACCGGCCGCGTTCCCGTCCTCCTGCAGCCGGACCGGCTGCCCACGTGGGGGCTGCTCCTGGTACTCGGCCTCGGCGTCGTGATCGCCCGCAGAAGCGCGTACTCCGTTTCGCGGAACCCTCGTTGACCACAGGAAAGGAGCATCACATGACGCCCGCAACGAGCGCGGCCGACATCACCCCGAAGACCTACGCCTGGGAGATCCGGGCCACCGGCCTGAAGGTCCGGGCCGGACGGAGGACGATGGCCGTCGACGGGCTCGATCTCTCGCTGGGCATCGGCACCCACGGCCTCCTCGGACCCAACGGGGCGGGAAAGACCACCCTGATCCGGGCCCTGGCCACCGTGCTGCGCCCCGCCTCGGGTGAACTGGAACTGCTCGGCACCCCCGTGAGCGGGGTGGGCGCCCACCGCGCCCTGCGCCGCCGGATCGGCTATCTGCCGCAGGAGTTCGGCTACTACAAGCGTTTCACGGTGCGCGAGTTCGTCGAGTACATGGCCTGGCTGAAAGAGGTACCGAAGACGGACATCCCCGCGGCCGTCCAGCGGGCCGTGGAACGGGTGGGCCTGGCCGACCGCGCCGACCAGCGGATGAAAGCCCTGTCCGGAGGCATGGTGCGGCGGGCCGGCATCGCCCAGGCCGTCGTCAACGACCCCACGGTGCTGCTGCTGGACGAGCCGACGGCCGGCCTGGACCCGACGCAGCGGATGCGCTTTCGCGAACTGCTGCAGGAACTGGGCCGCGACACCTGCGTGGTCGTCTCCACCCACCTCGTCGAGGACGTCGCGGCCGCCTGCTCCGACGTGGTGCTCTTCGCCCACGGCCGTCTCGTCTTCCAGGGCACCCCGGACGACCTGGCCGCGGCGGGCGGCCCCGAGCACCCCGGCGACAGCCCTCTGGAACGCGGCTACTCGGCGCTGCTGCGCACCCCCGAGCACGAAAGGCGGACCTGGTGAACAGGCGCGTGCTGCGCATCGAACTGAAGCGCTCCCTCGCCCCGTGGGCCGGCGTCGTCGTCCTGGGAGGCGCACTGGCGTTCGTCCACCTGATCGACGGTCTCTGGTGGCGGGGCACCGGGCGGTGGACGTCGCAGTGGACGTCGATGGCACTGCTGACCCGCATGCTGCTGGCCTATCTGTGGCCCCTCGCCGTGGGGCTCGGCGCGGTGCAGGGGCTGCGCGACTCCCGTTCGCGGATGACCGAACTGCTGACGACCGTGCCGCGGCCGGCCTGGCGCCGTGCGGCGCTGCCGGCGGGCGCGACAGCGATCGCGCTGGTGTCGGGCTTCGGCCTCCTCGTTCTGTGGGGCGCGGTCCAGGTGGCCCTCGGCCCCACCACCTACACCCACCTCGGATGGCTGCCGATCTCACTGGTTGCGGCGTTGGCCCTGGTCGCGGGAGCCCTGTTCGGCATGGGCGTCGCGCGGGCCCTGCCCTCCGTACTCACCCCGCCGGCACTGGTGGTGCTCTTCCTGCTGGCGACCGTCCTCCTGCAACAGCACGCGGACGGAGAACGGCCGACGGGACTCGCACCGAACCGGCTCTCCCTGCTGTCCCCCGCGGTCGCGGAGCCGCGGGAGATGCTGCTCACTCTCTCCGGCTCCGTCCACCTCGGCCAGACACTCTGGCTGCTCGGCCTGCTCGCCACCGGCTTCGCACTCCTGACGACCACCACCGCGCGGGCCCGCCTGCTCGCCCTGGCGCCCGTCCTGGCGGGCGCGGTCCTGGCCCTGCTCGTCCTCCCGGCCGATCCCCGCACCACCTATGTCGTCGACCGGACCGCCGCGGCCCTGGTCTGCGACGGCCCGGTGTGCGTCACGGAGGCACACCGGTCGCGCCTGCCCGCACTCGCCCCGCACGGCAAGGAGGCGCTGCGCCTGCTGCACGACGCCCTGGGCGACCGGGCGCCGGACTCGGTGCGGGAGGAGACCGCGCTGCGTGCGCTCATCGAGTACCGCGAACTCTCCGACGACGCGGTACTCGTCGACTTCGACGATCCGCTGATCGCCCGCGCGGAGGGCGAGGGACTCACCCGCTTCCTGCTCGCCCAGGGGCTGGCACCGAACTGCAACGCGCGCAGCGACCGGGAGAGCGGGGATCTGCACGGAGTGCTCACGCAGAGCATCGCCGCAAGCTGGGCCCTCGGTGACCGCGCCCTCAAGCCGCTGGAGAAACCGGCCCACGAAGAGTATTCGCGAAAGGGCTGGGAGGAAGCCGAAGTCACCTGGCAGAAGTTGATGTCGGCGCCGTCGGCCGAGCAGCGCTCGCGCATCGCCGAGGCGCACGCCGCTTCCCTCTCCTGCGCGTACGACCAGCTCGAGGTACTGGGAGGGCAGACGTCCCGATGAGATGGCTGCTGCTGTACGCGCGCTCGCGTCGGGTACCCGCGTCGGCCACCGCGATCGCGCTCACCGCGTCGGCGGCGTGGACCTTCATCGACGAGGGCGGGAAGGGGCCGGTGGACCCGCGGATCCCGGCCCTGCTCCTCTGCATGGGGGTGGCGGCCGCCTCGGTCGGGCTCGGTGGGCAGGATGCCGCGCTGGAGCGGACGGCCGCAATCCGGTGGGCGCCCCGCCGGGCCGTGCACGTACTGCTGATCGGCACCGTCGTCGGTGTGCTGCTGTCGGCGGTCCACACGTGGGGTCCGGAGCTCGCCCCCGTCGGCTTCCTCGTCCGGGACGGCGCGGGCCTGACCGGCCTGGCCGCGCTCGGGGCGACGGTGTGCGGGGCACAGTACGCGTGGACCCTGCCGACCGGCTGGCTCGCGTTCACCCTCTTCGCCCCTCCCCAGGCCGGCATCGCGGGGCAGGTGAGCGGGTGGCTGATCTTCCCCGCCGGTACGACGGCGGCCACCTGGACCGCTTCGGTCCTTCTCACGACGGGCACCCTGCTGTACGCCACGGTGGGCCCGAGGCGGTGACGGACGCCTTCCGGATCCGCCGGCCCGACGCGGTCATTCCTGCCGCACCGTGAACGCGGTGGCCGCCCGCGTCCGCAGGCCGTTGCCGCACGCTTCCAGCTCCCCCTGCACCACGGCCTCCAGGCACTCACCGGCGCCGCCCGCCCGCCGATCCCCGGTACCGGGTTCTCAGGGGACCGGCACATCGCCCTCGACCTCTCGGGGGTGAAGGGCATCTCCATGGCTTCCCGGACGAAGGCGTACAGGAACCCGGTGAAGGTCCCGCCGAAGTACGCGAGGCCCGAGCCGCGGCCTGGGCGTCCGGCGATGGTCCAGTGGTCGGGATCA
This sequence comes from Streptomyces sp. NPDC058632, assembly GCF_042717095.1. Taxonomy (NCBI): domain Bacteria; kingdom Bacillati; phylum Actinomycetota; class Actinomycetes; order Kitasatosporales; family Streptomycetaceae; genus Streptomyces; species Streptomyces sp. NPDC058632. The sequence goes on from NZ_JBHXQZ010000005.1 coordinate 6,258, forward strand.
CCGTCGGACGTGACCCGGTGCAGCCCGTCACCGCCCGTGGCGAAACCCCGGCGCAGCCACCCACCCGGCTCGGGAAACAACGGCATGCGCGGTCTCGCCCCAGGGCGATCCGGGCCAGAAGACGCGCCCCGTGGTGCTCGTGGGCGAGGCGGGCCACCGACTCCGTGTTGCTGTTCTCGACGCCGGGCACGCACATGATGAGGTACTCGTCGAAATCACCGGAACCGGACCAGCGGACGTACTCCTCCGAAACCGGCCCCGGCTTCGCGGCGGGCAGCGACGGCGACGCCTTCGGGGCATGGCACCGCCCCACTGAGCCGGTTCAGTCCACCCCGCCCGCGAAGACCTCCGCCGCCGACGCGGCCGTGATCGCCCGGGTGAACCAGACATCCAGGGTGTCCAGGTCGCGGCAGCCGATGACACGCTCCCGGTCCTCCTGCGACACCTCGACGCCCCGGCCCTGAAGCAGCCGCAGGATGTCCTCCACCCGGCCCTCGATCCGGCCCTCGTCGCGGCCCTCCGCCCGGAGCTTCTGAGCAGTCTCCGACTGGAAGAAGGAGAGGTCGACAGCCATCAGGTGCCTCCAGAGATCCGCGGCCGGCGTCTTGCCGAGGCCTTGTTCGGTGAGTTCGATGAAGGTGCCCGCGGTGTCCTCGTCGTCGGCCGACAAGCCCTTCAGTGCCTTCGCCAGCGCGTTCAGTATGGCATCGGCATCCGGATCCCGGCGGTGCAGAGCCGCCGACAGGACCGTGAGCGGAATGTCGCGGGCGGCCTCGTCGGGGCTGGCGATCACCGGCAGGCTGTCCGGCCCCAGCACCAGGGGGCGCAGGGTGAGCGAGGGCCACTGCGGCGGGCCGATGTCGACCTGCCGGGCCGCCCAGGCCGCGGTGGACCGGTCCGCGCAGACGACGAGGAGGACCGGGGGAATGCCGTACTTGGCGTACAGGTGGGAGAGGTAGTACGCCCAGCTCGCGGGCTTGCCGGGGTCCCGTTTGCCCTGGGACTCGACCGCCAGGACGAACTCGCCGTCCTCGGTGTCCATCCTCAGCAGTGTGTCCACCCGCCGCTCCACCGGACGGTTCTCCGTGAGGTCGGTGGGAAGCGGGGAGGCGGAAACAGGCGGCGGAAAGGAAACGCCGAGCCCTCTGACGGCACGGGCGAAGAGACCCGGGTCTTCCTGGAAGATCCGGTGCAGGGCCTCATGGGACGAGCTGACCATGGTCCGAAACTAGGACCGCATCCCGCTCCATGGCGCGCATATGCCAACCTTTCCTGCGATCGAGTGACAGGCAGGACGTCGAGGTTGACACCACCGGCCACCGACAACACGAAAGGGCCCGCACGACCGAAGTCGTGCGGGCCCTCTCAGGTGCTCGCGGTGGAGCTACCAGGTCGGATCGGCAAGCAGCCGGAGCTTACTTGTTGATCTTGGTGACCTGGCCGGCGCCCACGGTCCGGCCACCCTCACGGATGGCGAACTTCAGGCCCTCTTCCATGGCGATGGGCTGGATGAGCTCCACCTTCATCTCGGTGTTGTCACCCGGCATGACCATCTCGGTACCCTCGGGGAGGGTCACGACGCCGGTCACGTCCGTCGTACGGAAGTAGAACTGCGGGCGGTAGTTGTTGAAGAAGGGGGTGTGACGGCCACCCTCGTCCTTCGACAGGATGTAGGCCTGGGCCTCGAACTCGGTGTGCGGGGTGACCGAACCGGGCTTGATGATGACCTGGCCGCGCTCGACGTCCTCGCGCTTGATGCCGCGGAGCAGCAGACCGACGTTCTCACCGGCCTGACCCTCGTCGAGCAGCTTGCGGAACATCTCGATGCCGGTGACCGTGGTGGTGGTCTTGTCCTGCTTGATGCCCACGATGTCAACGGTCTCGTTGACCTTGAGGATGCCGCGCTCGATACGACCGGTGACGACGGTGCCACGACCGGTGATCGTGAAGACGTCCTCGATCGGCATCAGGAACGGCTTGTCGACGTCGCGCTCGGGCTGCGGGATGTTCTCGTCGACGGCCTTCATCAGGTCGAGGACGGTCTGACCCCACTCCTTGTCGCCCTCAAGGGCCTTGAGCGCCGAGACCTTGACGACCGGCAGGTCGTCGCCCGGGAACTCGTACTCGGAGAGCAGCTCGCGGACCTCGAGCTCGACGAGCTCCAGGATCTCCTCGTCGTCCACCATGTCGGCCTTGTTCAGCGCGACGACGATGTACGGCACGCCGACCTGGCGGGCCAGGAGCACGTGCTCCTTGGTCTGCGGCATCGGGCCGTCGGTGGCGGCGACCACGAGGATGGCGCCGTCCATCTGCGCCGCACCCGTGATCATGTTCTTGATGTAGTCCGCGTGACCGGGGCAGTCGACGTGGGCGTAGTGCCGCGTCTCGGTCTGGTACTCGACGTGCGCGATGGAGATGGTGATACCGCGCTGGCGCTCCTCGGGAGCCTTGTCGATCTGGTCGAAGGCCGAGGCCTCGTTCAGGTCCGGGTACGCGTCATGCAGCACCTTGGTAATGGCGGCCGTGAGGGTCGTCTTACCGTGGTCGATGTGACCGATGGTGCCGATGTTGACGTGCGGCTTAGTCCGCTCGAACTTCGCCTTCGCCACTGGGGTCCTCCTGTGGAGTGGTTCTGTACGCCTTACTCATCGGCGCCAGGTGATCTTTGCTGGAAAGCCCGGGGCCGGGGGCATTCCGCCGGGTTCCGGCGGAATGCCCCAAGCAGGCTCCGGGGTCAAGCCTAAAGCGTGCGAACGGTGTCCGTTACTCGCCCTTGGCCTTCGCGATGATCTCCTCGGCGACGTTCCGGGGAACCTCGGCGTAGGAGTCGAACTGCATCGAGTAGCTCGCGCGACCCGACGTCTTGCTGCGGAGGTCCCCGACGTAGCCGAACATCTCCGAAAGGGGCACGAGGCCCTTCACGACGCGCGCACCGGCCCGCTCCTCCATGGCCTGGATCTGGCCACGGCGGGAGTTGATGTCGCCGATGACCTCACCCATGTAGTCCTCGGGCGTGGTGACCTCGACGGCCATCATCGGTTCGAGGAGCACGGGCGAAGCCTTGCGCGCGGCCTCCTTGAACGCCTGCGAACCGGCGATCTTGAAGGCGAGCTCGGAGGAGTCCACCTCGTGGTAGCCACCGTCGATGAGCGTGACGCGAACGCCCGTCATCTCGTAGCCGGCGAGGATACCGAACTGCATGGCCTCCTGCGCACCGGCGTCCACCGAAGGGATGTACTCCTTCGGGATGCGGCCACCGGTCACCTTGTTCACGAACTCGTACGAGGCGTCGCCGCCCTCGATGGGCTCGATCGCGATCTGCACCTTGGCGAACTGACCGGTACCACCGGTCTGCTTCTTGTGGGTGTAGTCCACGCGCTCGACGGCCTTGCGGATCGTCTCACGGTAGGCGACCTGCGGCTTACCGACGTTGGCCTCGACCTTGAACTCACGGCGCATACGGTCGACCAGCACCTCGAGGTGCAGCTCGCCCATACCACCGATGATGGTCTGGCCCGTCTCCTCGTCCGAGTGGACCTGGAAGGACGGGTCCTCCTCGGCCAGGCGCTGGATCGCGACGCCCAGCTTCTCCTGGTCGCCCTTCGACTTGGGCTCGATGGCGACCTGGATGACCGGCGCCGGGAAGTCCATGGACTCCAGGATCACCGGGCTCTTGTCGTCGGACAGCGTCTCACCGGTGGTGGTCTGCTTCAGGCCCATGACGGCGACGATGTCACCGGCGCCCACCGACGCGATCTCCTCACGCTTGTTCGCGTGCATGCGGTAGATCTTGCCGATGCGCTCCTTCTTGCCCTTGACGGAGTTCAGCACGGCGGTGCCGGACTCCAGGCGGCCCGAGTAGACCCGGACGAAGGTGAGCTTGCCGAGGTGCGGGTCGCTCATGATCTTGAACGCGAGGGCCGCGAGCGGCTCGTCCTCGGAGGGCTTGCGCCTGACCACGACCTCGGGGTCCTTGACGTCGTGGCCTTCGATGGCCTCGACGTCGAGCGGGGTCGGGAGGTAGCGCACGACCGCGTCGAGCAGGGGCTGAACGCCCTTGTTCTTGAACGCGGTGCCGCAGAACACCGGGGTGACCGTGGTGTCGTTGGACTTGCCGGACGCGATGGTGATGCGACGGATCGCGGCGTACAGCTGCTCCTCGGTGGGCTCCTGGCCCTCCAGGTACAGCTCCATGATCTCTTCGTCGTTCTCCGCGACGGCCTCGACCAGCTTGCCGCGCCACTCCTCGGCGGCCTCGGTGTGCGTGGCCGGGATGTCGAGGGTCTCGTACATCTCGCCCTTGGCCGCGTCGGCGGACCACACGAGCGCCTTCATGCGGACCAGGTCCACGACGCCCTTGAAGTCGGCCTCGGCACCGATCGGCAGCTGCATGACCAGCGGCTGCGCGCCCAGGCGGTCCTTGATCATGTCGACGCAGCGGTGGAACTCCGCGCCGGTACGGTCGAGCTTGTTGACGAAGCAGATACGCGGCACACCGTAACGGTCGGCCTGACGCCACACCGTCTCGGACTGCGGCTCGACACCGGCGACACCGTCGAACACGGTCACGGCACCGTCGAGCACACGCAGGGAACGCTCCACCTCGACGGTGAAGTCGACGTGCCCCGGGGTGTCGATGATGTTGATCGTGTAGTCGTCGTCCTCGAGCGGCCAGTGACAGGTGGTCGCAGCAGACGTGATCGTGATGCCACGCTCCTGCTCCTGCTCCATCCAGTCCATCGTGGCGGCGCCGTCGTGGACCTCACCGATCTTGTACGAGACGCCGGTGTAGAACAGGATCCGCTCGGTGGTGGTCGTCTTGCCCGCGTCGATGTGGGCCATGATCCCGATGTTGCGGACCCTGGCCAGGTCAAGTGAAGTGGTAGCCATAAGGCTTCAGTCTTCTCTCGGTCTCGATGTGGGTAGCGACTACCAGCGGTAGTGCGCGAAGGCCTTGTTGGACTCGGCCATCTTGTGCGTGTCCTCGCGCTTCTTCACCGCGGCACCGAGGCCGTTGCTGGCGTCGAGGAGCTCGTTGAGCAGACGCTCGGTCATGGTCTTCTCGCGACGGGCGCGGGAGTAACCCACCAGCCAGCGCAGCGCCAGGGTGTTGGCACGGCCGGGCTTGACCTCGATCGGCACCTGGTAGGTGGCGCCACCGACGCGGCGGGACTTGACCTCGAGGGTCGGCTTGATGTTCTCGAGAGCGCGCTTCAGCGTGATGACCGGGTCGTTGCCCGTCTTCTCGCGAAGGCCCTCCATGGCGCCGTAGACGATGCGCTCGGCGGTGGAGCGCTTGCCGTTCAGCAGCACCTTGTTGATGAGCGACGTGACAAGAGGAGAACCGTAGACCGGGTCGATGATGACCGGGCGCTTCGGGGCGGGGCCCTTACGAGGCATTCTTACTTCTCCTTCTTGGCGCCGTAGCGGCTGCGGGCCTGCTTGCGGTTCTTGACACCCTGGGTGTCGAGCGAACCACGGATGATCTTGTAGCGAACACCCGGCAGGTCCTTCACACGGCCGCCGCGCACGAGCACGATGGAGTGCTCCTGCAGGTTGTGTCCCTCACCCGGAATGTAAGCGGTGACTTCGATCCCACTGGTCAGACGCACACGCGCGACCTTACGCAGGGCCGAGTTCGGCTTCTTCGGGGTGGTCGTGAACACACGCGTGCAGACGCCGCGACGCTGGGGCGAACCCTCGAGCGCGGGCGTCTTGTTCTTCTCGACCTTGTCCTGCCGGCCCTTCCGGACCAGCTGCTGGATCGTAGGCACTACTTCTCCGGTTTCTGTGTGCCGAATGGTGAAGCTAACCTGGAACATCACCGACCCACGCGGTCGGGTGTGTCGAATCTCGCGGACTCCCGCCGCCTGGCAGGAGGAAACGCATGATCACGGTGGCCGTTCACAGCCTCCGAGGCGGGTGATGGCACGCACGAAGGCCAGGGCACACCCCAGGCACAAGGTCTGAGCGTACCTATAGCATTGGCTGCGGTCAAAACACATGGGCCCTCACCCCGCCGCCGCGCGGAGCGAGTGAAGCCGGGGCACCGTTAATGATCTTCGAATGGGCGCTCTCCGGTCCTTCCGGACACCGGCCGGCCGGACGTCGACCGGACGCAGCCTGACGTCAGCCGGACGCGCTGAACAGAACCATCAGCATGATCAGCAGGGCCCAGCCGGCCGTGGACAGCCAGCCGAGCACCAGCCCGGTCATCGCGTACCCGTCGCCGCTTTCCCCCGTCCGCCGGATCTCCGTACGGGCCACGTGCCCGAGGATCACGGCCGGGATGCCGGTCAGGCCACCCGTCGCCAGGCACAGCACCCCGCACACCATGGCCCCGACCGCCTTCTCGTTGGTCTTCGGCGGCCGGGCGAGGAACGTCGCCGGCGGCATGGCCGCAGCGGCGTGCTGCATCACGGCGGTCTGCGGTGCGGGGCCCTGCGGCAGGTCGGCCACCAGCAACGTCAGATCCGCCACCGTACGCGCCTGGTAGGCCCGCGCCACCCGCCGCTCGAGCTCCGGCTGGTCCAGCCGCCCCTCGGCGTACCCGGCCCGCAGCACGTCCACGGTGCGCTCCCGGTCGGCGTGCGAGGCCAGCATCGGCGGCCCGCCCTGCGGCGGTCCGACCGGCCCACCCGGCCCGCCCCACGGCTGCGGAACACCTCGCCCCTGCCAGGGCTGCCACGACGGATACGGCGACTGCGACACCAGGTACCTCCCCCAACTGCACGTGTCATCCATGATGCGCCCCCGCGATGCCATCCGGCACCACCGCGCGTCACGAAACCGGTACAGGTCACGAGAACGCCGCAGGGCGGTCACCCCGTACGAAACGGAGGTGACCGCCCTGCGGTACGTCGAGCGACCCGCTTACTGGTTGTACGGACCGTAGTCGTAGTCCTCCAGCGGCACGGCCTGCCCGGAGCCCGTGCCGAACGGCGAGTAGTCGATGTCGTCGTAGCCGACGGCCGAGTACATCGCGGCCTTGGCCTCCTCGGTCGGCTCGACCCGGATGTTGCGGTAGCGGGACAGGCCCGTACCGGCCGGGATGAGCTTACCGATGATGACGTTCTCCTTGAGGCCGATCAGGGAGTCGGACTTGGCGTTGATCGCCGCGTCCGTGAGGACCCTGGTCGTCTCCTGGAAGGACGCCGCCGACAGCCACGACTCGGTCGCCAGCGAGGCCTTGGTGATACCCATCAGCTGCGGACGGCCGGAAGCGGGGTGACCGCCCTCCTGCACCACACGACGGTTCTCGGTCTCGAACTTCGACCGCTCGACCAGCTCGCCGGGCAGCAGCTCGGCGTCGCCGGACTCGATGATCGTCACACGGCGGAGCATCTGCCGGATGATGATCTCGATGTGCTTGTCGTGGATCGACACACCCTGCGAGTTGTAGACCTTCTGGACCTCGCCGACCAGGTGGACCTGGACGGCCCGCTGACCCAGGATGCGCAGCACGTCGTGCGGGTTGGTGGCACCCACGGTGAGCTTCTGGCCCACCTCGACGTGATCGCCCTCGCCGACCATCAGACGGGCACGCTTCGAGATCGGGAACGCCGTCTCGTCGCTGCCGTCGTCCGGGGTGACGACGATCTTCTTCGTCTTCTCGGTCTCCTCGATCCGGATGCGGCCGGCGGCCTCGGAGATCGGGGCGACACCCTTCGGGGTACGGGCCTCGAAGAGCTCGACGACACGCGGCAGACCCTGCGTGATGTCGTCACCGGCCACACCACCGGTGTGGAAGGTACGCATCGTCAGCTGGGTGCCGGGCTCACCGATGGACTGGGCGGCGATGATGCCGACCGCCTCACCGATGTCGACCAGCTTGCCGGTGGCCAGCGAACGGCCGTAGCACATGGCGCAGGTGCCGACGGCGGACTCGCAGGTCAGGATCGAACGGGTCTTGACCTCCTCGACGCCGTGGTGCACCAGCTGGTCGATGAGCACGTCACCGAGGTCCACGTTGGCCGGCGCGATCACCTTGCCGTCGATGACGACGTCCTCGGCGAGCATGCGGGCGTAGACGCTGGTCTCGACGTCGTCCGTCTTCTGCAGGGTGCCGTCGGCCTCGCGCTTGGCGATCCGCAGCTTCAGACCGCGCTCGGTACCGCAGTCCTCCTCGCGGATGATGACGTCCTGGGAGACGTCGACCAGACGACGGGTGAGGTAACCCGAGTCGGCGGTCCGCAGAGCGGTGTCCGCCAGACCCTTACGGGCACCGTGCGTGGAGATGAAGTACTCCAGCACGGACAGACCCTCACGGAACGAGGCCTTGATGGGCCGCGGGATCGTCTCGTTCTTCGCGTTCGACACCAGACCACGCATACCGGCGATCTGACGCATCTGCATCATGTTGCCTCGTGCACCCGAGTTCACCATCATGAAGATCGGGTTGGTCTTCGGGAAGTTGTCGTTCATCGCCTCGGCGACCTCGTTGGTCGCCTTGGTCCAGATCGCGATGAGCTCCTGCGTGCGCTCGTCCTTGGTGATCAGACCGCGCTCGTACTGCTTCTGGACCTTCTCGTCCTGCGCCTCGTAGCCCTTGACGATCTCCTTCTTCGCCTCGGGAACGACGACGTCGGAGATGGCCACGGTCACACCGGAACGGGTCGCCCAGTGGAAGCCTGCCGCCTTCAGGTTGTCGAGCGTCGCCGCCACGATGACCTTCGGGTAGCGCTCGGCGAGGTCGTTGACGATCTCGGAGAGCTGCTTCTTGCCGACCTCGTAGTCGACGAACGGGTAGTCCTCGGGCAGCAGCTCGTTGAAGAGCGCACGGCCCAGCGTGGTGTTCAGCCGGAAGCTGTCACCCTGCTGCCACGCCCTCTCCCCGGCGTCGTCGTCGCCCTCCTCGCGCGCCGGCGGCATCCAGCCACGCGGCGGGATGGTGCCGACCGGGAAGCGGACGTCGATCCGCGACTGGAGCGACAGCTCACCCGCGTCGAAGGCCATGATCGCCTCGGCGACCGAGGCGAAGGAACGCTCCTCGCCCTTGAGCTCGCGCATCTCGCCGTCGGTGGTGAGGAAGAACAGACCGAGGACCATGTCCTGGGTCGGCATCGTCACCGGACGGCCGTCGGCGGGCTTGAGGATGTTGTTCGAGGACAGCATCAGGATGCGGGCCTCGGCCTGCGCCTCCGCGGACAGCGGCAGGTGGACGGCCATCTGGTCACCGTCGAAGTCCGCGTTGAACGCGGTGCACACGAGCGGGTGGATCTGGATGGCCTTGCCCTCGACCAGCTGCGGCTCGAAGGCCTGGATGCCGAGGCGGTGCAGCGTGGGCGCACGGTTCAGCAGAACCGGGTGCTCCGCGATGACCTCTTCCAGGACGTCGTACACGACCGTGCGGCCGCGCTCGACCATGCGCTTGGCGCTCTTGATGTTCTGCGCGTGGTTCAGGTCGACCAGGCGCTTCATCACGAACGGCTTGAACAGCTCCAGCGCCATCGCCTTCGGCAGACCGCACTGGTGCAGCTTCAGCTGCGGACCGACGACGATCACGGAACGCGCCGAGTAGTCCACGCGCTTGCCGAGGAGGTTCTGACGGAAGCGGCCCTGCTTGCCCTTGAGCATGTCGGACAGCGACTTCAGCGGACGGTTGCCGGGGCCCGTCACCGGGCGGCCGCGGCGGCCGTTGTCGAAGAGCGCGTCGACGGCCTCCTGGAGCATGCGCTTCTCGTTGTTCACGATGATCTCGGGCGCGCCGAGGTCGAGAAGCCGCTTCAGGCGGTTGTTGCGGTTGATGACACGGCGGTACAGGTCGTTCAGGTCGGAGGTCGCGAAGCGGCCACCGTCCAGCTGCACCATCGGACGCAGGTCCGGCGGGATGACCGGCACGCAGTCCAGCACCATGCCCTTGGGGCTGTTGCTGGTCTGCAGGAACGCGGAGACGACCTTGAGGCGCTTGAGCGCACGGGTCTTCTTCTGGCCCTTGCCGGTACGGATGATCTCGCGGAGACGCTCGGCCTCCTCCTCGAGGTCGAAGGACTCCAGGCGCTTCTGCAGCGCCGCGGCACCCATCGAACCGTCGAAGTACGTGCCGAAGCGGTCACGCAGCTCGCGGTAGAGCAGTTCGTCGCCCTCCAGGTCCTGGACCTTGAGGTTCTTGAACCGGTTCCACACCTCGTCGAGGCGGTCGATCTCGCGCTGCGCACGGTCGCGCAGCTGCTTCATCTCACGCTCGGCACCCTCGCGCACCTTGCGGCGCACATCGGCCTTGGCACCCTCGGCCTCGAGCTCGGCCAGGTCGGTCTCGAGCTTCTTGGCCCGGGCCTCCAGGTCGGCGTCGCGACGGTTCTCCACCTGCTGACGCTCGACGGAGACGTGCGCCTCCAGCGAGGGCAGGTCGCGGGTGCGGCGCTCCTCGTCGACGAACGTGATCATGTACGCCGCGAAGTAGATGACCTTCTCCAGGTCCTTCGGGGCGAGGTCGAGCAGGTATCCGAGGCGCGACGGAACGCCCTTGAAGTACCAGATGTGCGTGACGGGGGCGGCGAGTTCGATGTGGCCCATCCGCTCACGGCGCACCTTGGCGCGCGTGACCTCGACGCCACAGCGCTCACAGATGATGCCCTTGAAGCGGACACGCTTGTACTTGCCGCAGTAGCACTCCCAGTCCCGGGTCGGACCGAAGATCTTCTCGCAGAAGAGTCCGTCCTTCTCGGGCTTGAGGGTGCGGTAGTTGATGGTCTCGGGCTTCTTGACCTCACCGTGGCTCCACTGACGGATGTCGTCAGCGGTGGCCAGGCCGATCCGGAGCTCATCGAAGAAGTTGACGTCGAGCACTATGCGTCAATCCCTCTCAGGGTTGTAAGTCATGGGGTCTGATACGGGGGTCCTGGGGCCGGCCGGAGGCTCAGGGATCTTCATCACCGAACCTCCTGGCCAAAACTCCCGTCAGACCTCTTCGACGCTGCTCGGCTCGCGCCGGGACAGGTCGATGCCAAGCTCCTCCGCAGCGCGGAAGACGTCCTCGTCGGTGTCGCGCATCTCGATGGACATGCCGTCCGAGGACAGCACCTCCACGTTGAGGCACAGGGACTGCATCTCCTTGATGAGCACCTTGAAGGACTCGGGGATGCCGGGCTCGGGAATGTTCTCGCCCTTGACGATGGCCTCGTAGACCTTCACGCGGCCGGTGACGTCGTCGGACTTGATGGTCAGCAGTTCCTGGAGGGCGTATGCGGCGCCGTACGCCTCCAGCGCCCACACCTCCATCTCACCGAAGCGCTGGCCACCGAACTGGGCCTTACCACCCAGCGGCTGCTGGGTGATCATCGAGTACGGGCCGGTCGAGCGGGCGTGCAGCTTGTCGTCGACCAGGTGGTGCAGCTTGAGGATGTACATGTAGCCGACCGAGATCGGCTCCGGGAACGGCTCGCCGGAGCGGCCGTCGAACAGCCTCGCCTTGCCGGTCGGGAGCACCATGCGCTCGCCGTCCCGGTTCGGGATGGTGTGCTGCAGCAGGCCGGCCAGCTCGTCCTCGCGCGCACCGTCGAAGACGGGGGTGGCGACGTTGGTGCCGGGCTCGACCTTGTCGGCACCGATGACCTGCAGGCGCTGCGCCCATTCCTCGGCGAGGCCGGAGACGTCCCAGCCGCGGCTGGCGAGCCAGCCGAGGTGGATCTCCAGGACCTGTCCCGGGTTCATCCGGGACGGGACACCGAGGGGGTTGAGGATGATGTCGACCGGGGTGCCGTCCTCCAGGAACGGCATGTCCTCGATCGGCAGGATCTTCGAGATGACGCCCTTGTTGCCGTGCCGGCCGGCGAGCTTGTCACCGTCGGTGATCTTGCGCTTCTGCGCGACGTAGACGCGCACCAGCTGGTTCACACCGGGGGGAAGCTCGTCGCCCTCCTCGCGGTCGAAGACGCGCACGCCGATGATCTTGCCGATCTCGCCGTGCGGCACCTTCAGCGAGGTGTCACGGACCTCACGGGCCTTCTCACCGAAGATCGCGCGCAGCAGGCGCTCCTCCGGGGTCAGCTCGGTCTCGCCCTTGGGCGTGACCTTGCCGACGAGGATGTCACCGGCGACGACCTCGGCACCGATGCGGATGATGCCGCGCTCGTCGAGGTCGGCGAGGACCTCCTCGGAGACGTTCGGGATGTCCCGGGTGATCTCCTCGGGGCCGAGCTTGGTGTCACGGGCGTCGACCTCGTGCTCCTCGATGTGGATCGAGGAGAGGACGTCGTCCTGGACGAGGCGCTGCGACAGGATGATCGCGTCCTCGTAGTTGTGACCCTCCCACGGCATGAACGCGACCAGCAGGTTCTTGCCGAGCGCCATCTCGCCGTTCTCGGTGGCCGGACCGTCGGCGAGGATCTGGCCCTCGATGACACGGTCGCCCTCGTTGACGATGACCTTCTGGTTGACCGAGGTGCCCTGGTTGGAGCGGGCGAACTTGGCCAGGCGGTACGTGATGTACGTGCCGTCGTCGTTGGTCGTGGTGATGTAGTCCGCGGAGACCTCCTGGACCACACCCGCCTTCTCGGCCTTGACCACGTCACCGGCGTCGGCGGCGGAGCGGTACTCCATGCCGGTGCCGACGAGCGGGGACTCGGAGCGGATCAGCGGCACGGCCTGACGCATCATGTTCGCGCCCATGAGGGCACGGTTGGCGTCGTCGTGCTCGAGGAAGGGGATCATGGCGGTCGCGACCGACACCATCTGGCGCGGCGAGACGTCCATGTAGTCGACCTCGTCGGGGCTGACGTAGTCGACCTCGCCGCCCTTGCGGCGGACCAGCACGCGGGCCTCGGCGAACCGCAGGTCGTCGTTCAGCGGCGCGTTGGCCTGGGCGATGACGAAGCGGTCCTCCTCGTCGGCGGTCAGGTAGTCGACGTCGTCGGTGACCTGGCCGTCGATCACCTTGCGGTACGGGGTCTCGACGAAGCCGAACGCGTTGACCCGGCCGTAGGAGGCGAGCGAGCCGATCAGACCGATGTTCGGGCCTTCAGGGGTCTCGATCGGGCACATGCGGCCGTAGTGCGAGGGGTGCACGTCACGGACCTCGAAGCCGGCCCGCTCACGGGAGAGACCACCCGGGCCGAGCGCGGACAGACGACGCTTGTGCGTCAGCCCGGACAGCGGGTTGTTCTGGTCCATGAACTGGGACAGCTGGCTGGTGCCGAAGAACTCCTTGATGGAGGCGACGACCGGCCGGATGTTGATCAGGGTCTGCGGCGTGATCGCCTCGACGTCCTGCGTCGTCATGCGCTCGCGCACGACGCGCTCCATCCGGGCCAGACCCGTACGGACCTGGTTCTGGATGAGCTCGCCGACGCTGCGCAGGCGGCGGTTGCCGAAGTGGTCGATGTCGTCCGTCTCGACGACGATGTTCTGACCGCTGTCACCGACGGTCTCCACCTCGCCGGCGTGCAGCTTCACCAGGTACTTGATCGTCGAGATGACGTCCTCGACGGTCAGCACGCCGGCGTCGAGCGGCGCGTCGGCACCCAGCTTCTTGTTGACCTTGTAACGGCCGACCTTGGCGAGGTCGTAGCGCTTCGGGTTGAAGTAGAGGTTCTCGAGCAGCGTCTGCGCGGCCTCACGGGTGGGGGGCTCGCCCGGACGCAGCTTGCGGTAGATGTCGAGCAGCGCGTCGTCCTGGCCCTGGGTGTGGTCCTTCTCCAGGGTGGCGCGCATGGACTCGTACTCGCCGAACTCCTCGAGGATCTGCTCGGTGGTCCAGCCGAGCGCCTTGAGCAGGACGGTGACGGACTGCTTGCGCTTGCGGTCGACGCGGACGCCGACCATGTCGCGCTTGTCGATCTCCATCTCCAGCCAGGCACCCCGGGAGGGGATGATCTTGGCGGAGAAGATGTCCTTGTCGGACGTCTTGTCGATGCTGGAGTCGAAGTAGACACCCGGCGAACGGACCAGCTGCGACACCACGACACGCTCGGTGCCGTTGATGACGAAGGTGCCCTTGTTCGTCATGAGCGGGAAGTCGCCCATGAAGACCGTCTGGGACTTGATCTCGCCGGTCTCGTTATTGGTGAACTCGGCGGTGACGAAGAGCGGCGCCGCGTACGTGAAGTCGCGGTCCTTGCACTCGTCGATGCTGTTCTTCGGGGGCTCGAAGCGGTGGTCGCGGAAGGTCAGCGACATCGACCCGGAGAAGTCCTCGATCGGGGAGATCTCCTCGAAGATCTCCTCCAGGCCGGACTTGGTGGGGACGTCCTGACCGTTCTCCAGAGCGGCCTCGACGCGAGCCTTCCAGGCCTCGTTGCCGAGCAGCCAGTCGAAGCTCTCGGTTTGCAGCGCGAGAAGGTTCGGAACCTCGAGGGGCTCCCTGATCTTTGCAAAGGAGATGCGCAGCGGGGCGGTGCTGGCAGCGTTGTTCGTATTCGAGGTCGAGGCATTGCGCGAGGCGGCCAAGAGGGGGTCCTTCCGAGGGCTCGGACTCACTACGCGCGTACCGGCCCCTCACGGGACACAACGGCAGATACTTCACTTCCCGGCGGAAAAGGCCAGGTCGGAGAGATCTGATCGTCAATGCTCAAGTGAGGGCACGCCCCTGGTGACGGGCAGGGGACAGCTAACAGGCAGCGCAAAGGGACAGTGTAGCCACTTGGCACACTGATGTCCAGTGCGGGTTCTCGAGACCCTCGAAGGCCCTCGTTGCTCTCAACTCCTGCGACCGACTGTTGTGACTGTGCGACACGGTCCTGCCCTCAACGCACCGTGATACTGCCCTCTTCGGCGCCGATCCATGCCTCGGATTCGGATCCTTGTGACGACGCGTCCTGAGAATTGCGCGCCACGTGCGGTTCGTCAAGGCCCCCTTGCCCGAACCGCCTTCCGACGGGCGACCCCTCGCGGCCCGCGCGGGGCCGCAACGAAGATCACCCTACCCCCCGCCGTCCCGGGTTCGAGGAAGCCGCCGCCGGGCCCGGAGACACCGAAGAGCGACCACCCGGATGGATGATCGCTCCTCGGCGCTTACGCGTTACACGCCCTGCTGGACGCGGTGCGGATCCGGCGCTGCCGGACCGCGGAGGTCCTGTCGGACCCGGAAGGTCCTACTTGACCTCGACGGAGGCACCGGCGCCCTCGAGGGCCTCCTTGGCCTTCTCCGCGGCTTCCTTGGCGACCTTCTCGACGACGGCCTTCGGCGCGCCGTCGACCAGGTCCTTGGCCTCCTTCAGGCCGAGGGAGGTCAGCTCGCGCACGACCTTGATGACCTGGATCTTCTTGTCGCCGGCGCCGGTGAGGATGACGTCGAACTCGTCCTGCTCGGCCTCGGCCTCGACGGCGGCGGCCGGGCCGGCCGGACCGGCCACGGCGACCGCGGCGGCGGCGGTGACGTCGAACTTCTCCTCGAAGGCCTTCACGAACTCGGAGAGCTCGATGAGCGTCATGCCCTCGAACTGGGCCAGCAGCTCGTCCTGGGTGAGCTTCGCCATGATGGCGGTCCTTCCACTAAATCGGCAGGTGCCGGGTGTACTGGGTGAGGCGGGCGTACGTCGGGCCCGCTATGACCCTTGCCTCATGTCGGCGAGGGCCGGAAAGCGAGCCGAATTACTCGGCACCGCCCTGCTCGTCCTGCTTGGCGCGAAGCGCGTCCACGGTGCGGACGAGCTTCGACGGAAGCGCCTGGAAGAGCTGAGCAGTCTGGGACTGCTTGCCCTTGAAGGCACCCGCCAGCTTGGAGAGCAGAACCTCGCGGGACTCGAGGTCCGCGAGCTTCTTGATCTCGTCGGCGGACAGCGCCTTACCGTCAAGGACACCGCCCTTGATGACGAGATTCGGGTTGTCCTTGGCGAAGTCACGAAGACCCTTCGCCGACTCCACCGGGTCACCGGTGACGAAGGCGACTGCCGTCGGACCGTTGAACAGGTCGTCCAGCGTCGTGATCCCGGCCTCGTTGGCCGCAATCTTGGTCAGCGTGTTCTTCACCACGGCGTACTGGGCGTTCTCACCGAGCGAACGGCGCAGCTGCTTGAGCTGCGCCACGGTGAGACCGCGGTACTCGGTCAGCACGGCGGCGCTCGAGTTGCGGAACTGGTCCGTCAGCTCGGCAACCGCGGCAGCCTTGTCGGGCCTCGCCATAGAGCCTCGGCCTCCTTCCGGGTGATTCGGACCGCGCGGACCCGAAGGAGGACTGGGGAAAACGAAACGCCCCGGGCGCAGGCGCACGGGGCTGGGTTCAACCGGTTGTTTCGCATCCTCGCGGCCGCGAATTCCGGGAACTCTTCCACTGTCACCTGCGCGGGTCGTCCGCAGTTCAGCGGATCCTTCGGCCACCGCACCCTCTTGCAAGTGCACGGCAACGACCAGCGGTCTTTGGCTTCTTCTGGAGAGTACGGGAACGGATCGCCGCGAGGCAAATCCGCTCCGCCGGGACGTCCGGGACGGACCGTCAGGACGGTCGGGCCGTCAGGACGGTCGCGGCGCTCAGGCGTCGGCCCCGGCGTCCGCGAGCCCTTCCCCGAGGCTCTCCAGCATCTCGAAGAGATCGACCGTGTCCTTGGCCGGCGGCGCCTCGACCTCGGCCTGGGCCCCGTAGTCGGAGTAGTGCGTCGTGATCTCGACCGTGCCCTCGTCCGACTCCATGCCGAGGACCATCTTGACCGGGTAGTCGTCCTCGTTGACCCAGACCTCGGTGTCGTAGCCCTTCACGCCCGACTTCTCAGCGTTGGCGATGAGCTCCTTGCGTTCCTCCCCGGAGAGGAAGTCGAAGGACTCGTTGCCCTCGATGATCTCCTCGAAGGTCAGGGTGCCCTTGTAGTGCTGCGCCTGGACGCCGTCGGCCTTCTGCGGGCCGACGTGCTTCAGGTTGGGCGACTCGAGCAGCAGGGCCAGCTGCTGGGCCGGGTCCTGGTTCATGCTCTCCAGGCTGCCGGTCATCTGCTTCTGCAGTTCCTCGCTTCCGGCCTTCTCGGCAATGGCCCGGAAGTCCAGCTTCATCCAGCGCTTGCCGTCCATCTCGGCGGCCTGCTCCGCGCCCATGTCCGCGTACATGACGTTGTCCAGCATGATCATGCGGATCTCGGAGGGCGCGTCGGGATCGGTCCCCTCGAGGTCGGATCCCTTGATGGTCATATCCATGACCGCCGGGTCCCAGCCCTGGACCCCGGTCATCTCCATGGTGCCGTTGCCCGCCACGCCCACCATGTCCCCCATGCCCTGCATGCCGGCGGGCATCGACATGGTCATCCGGACCTTGGCGGACTTCGCCTCGGCCGTCTTCTTGAAGGCGGCCTGGAGGACCTCGGCCGCCTCGCCCCGGGACTGGACCTCGGGCTCCGCCGCCTTCCCCTTCGCGCCCCCGTCTCCGGGCTGACAGCCCGAGACACCCGCGACGACCGTCACGGCCGCCACGCAGACCCCCGCGCGCTTCCATGCGGACATGCCCATGAATCCCCACCCCTGGTTTGTTTTGTCTTGCCTGTGAAGTCTGTTGAACCGTAACCCACCCGACTGACACGGGTGTACGAGAAAACCCGCCCCCGCGCCTCGGAAGGCGCGGGGGCGGGTTCACGGTGTGCTCGGTGAGCGCGGGCCGGCCGGGCCGGCCCGACGGGCTCAGACCGCCGCCGGGTCCTCTTCGACGAGGAGGTTGCGGGTGCGGTTCGGGTCGAGCGGAACGCCGGGGCCGATCGTGGTGCTGATCGCGGCCTTCTTGATGTACCGGCCCTTCGCGGCGGACGGCTTCAGACGGAGGATCTCCTCCAGCGCGGCGCCGTAGTTCTCCACCAGCTTGGTGTCGTCGAAGGACGCCTTGCCGATGATGAAGTGCAGGTTCGAGTGCTTGTCGACGCGGAACTCGATCTTGCCACCCTTGATGTCGTTGACAGCCTTGGTGACGTCCGGGGTGACGGTGCCGGTCTTGGGGTTCGGCATGAGACCACGGGGACCGAGCACGCGGCCGAGGCGGCCGACCTTGCCCATGAGGTCCGGGGTGGCGACGACGGCGTCGAAGTCCAGACGGCCCTTCGACACCTCGTCGATCAGTTCGTCGGCGCCGACGATGTCGGCGCCCGCGGCACGCGCGGCCTCGGCACGGTCGCCGGTCGCGAAGACCAGGACCCGGGCGGTCTTGCCGGTGCCGTGCGGGAGGTTCACGGTGCCACGGACCATCTGGTCGGCCTTGCGCGGGTCAACGCCCAGGCGGAAGGCGACCTCGACGGTGCCGTCGAACTTCGAGGTGGAGGTCTCCTTGGCGAGACGGACGGCCTCGAGCGGGGCGTACAGCTTCTCCCGGTCGATCTTGGCGTCCGCAGCGCGGAGAGACTTGCTGCGCTTGCTCACGTATAGCTCCTGTGGGTTCTTAGGAGTCGTGGTCCGGGCCGAGCGGGCCCTTCCACACTTCTGCTTGGCTTACGGGGGTGGAGGTCAGCCCTCGACCGTGATGCCCATGGAACGGGCGGTGCCGGCGATGATCTTCGACGCGGCGTCCAGGTCGTTGGCGTTGAGGTCGGGCATCTTGGTCGTGGCGATCTCACGGACCTGGTCGGCGGTGATTTTCGCGACCTTGGTCTTGTGCGGCTCACCGGAGCCCTTCTCCACGCCCGCGGCCTTGAGGATCATCTTCGCGGCCGGCGGGGTCTTGGTGATGAAGGTGAAGGAACGGTCCTCGTAGACCGTGATCTCCACCGGGATGACCCAGCCGCGCTGCGACTCGGTCGCGGCGTTGTAGGCCTTGCAGAACTCCATGATGTTGACGCCGTGCTGACCCAGCGCGGGGCCGACCGGCGGAGCCGGGTTGGCGGCACCGGCCTGGATCTGGAGCTTGATGAGCCCCGTGACCTTCTTCTTCTTGGGAGGCATGGCTCTCCGGGTCCTTTCGATTCGGGTCCTGCCCGCGTACCGGGAATCAACCCGGACACAGGCATACCGCACAACGATAGCGGGTATGGATGTGCGGCCAAAAACCGAGCAGGTCAGGCGGACGCCTGAGCGTTCGCCTGACCTGCTCGGAAGCTGCTGTCCAGAATGTTCGGACTGCCCGGAACCGGGTCAGTTCTTCTGGATCTGGTCGAAGGAGAGCTCGACCGGCGTCTCACGGCCGAAGATCTCCACCAGGCCCTTGACCTTCTTGGAGTCGGGGTTGATCTCGTTGATGGTCGCCTGGAGGGTGGCGAACGGGCCGTCGGTGACGGTGACCGAGTCGCCGACCTCGAAGTCCAGCACCTGGACCTCGACCCTGCGCTGCGGAGCCGGCTTGCCCTCGGCCTCGGCGGCCTCGCGGGCGGCCTTCTCCTCGGCCTCCGGGGCGAGCATCTTGACGATCTCGTCCAGGGTCAGCGGGTAGGGGTCGTAGGCGTTGCCCACGAAGCCGGTGACACCGGGAGTGTTGCGGACGACGCCCCAGGACTCGTTCGTCAGGTCCATGCGGACCAGGACGTAACCCGGGAGCTTGTTCTGCTTGATCGTCTTGCGGTCGCCGTTCTTGATCTGGACGACCTCTTCCTGCGGCACCTCGGCCTGGAAGATGAAGTCCTCGACGTTCAGCGAGACGGCACGCTGCTCCAGGTTGGTCTTCACCCGGTTCTCGTACCCCGCGTACGTGTGGATGACGTACCACTCGCCGGGCAGCCTCCGCAGTTCCTCACGGAGCTTCTCGACCGGGTCGCGGTCGTCCTTGGCCTCTTCGGCCTCGACCTCGGCCTCTTCGGCCTCGACGGTTTCGGTCTCGTCCGCGGTGTCCTCGTCGGAGTCCACGTCGTCGGCCTCTGCGGCCTCGGGGGTCGGATCGGCCGCCGTACCGGACTCGTCCGCGGCGGCATCGACAGCCTCGACCTCGGTGGAGGCCTCGTTGTCCGCGCCCCCGACGATGTCGAGCTCGTCCTCGACGGACTCGACCGGCTCGATGGCGTCGTTCACGTTCGGGTCAGACACGGTGGCTGCTTCTTCCTGGATACATAGGGGTGGAACACGCGAAAGGAGCGCCGGGTACCTCGGCGCTCTTCGCAGGCGGCTCAGCCGAAGACGTACTTGGCGACGTGGCCGAGCCCGTAGTCGATCAGAGTGATCAGGCCGATCATGACGACCACAAAGATGATCACTGCGGTTGTGTACGACGTCAGCTGATTCCGGGTCGGCCAGACAACCTTGCGAAGCTCCGCCACGATCTGGCGGTAGAAGAGCGCGAGGCGCTTCAGGGGGCCCTTCTTGGCCCGCTTCCCGCCCTTGCGGCTCTTCTTGGAGTCCGGCGCCTCGTCCTCGGCATCAGGCATGTCGATGGAGCCCACGGCGTCCGTCACTCGTCCTCACCTGATTCCGGGTCGTGGCCGTGCCGCGCCCGGTATGAGCCGCACGGCGGTGCATTGCTGTACGTACATGCGTACACATCCTGGCTAAGGTTGTGTGTAGCAGGGCCGGAGGGACTTGAACCCCCAACCGCTGGTTTTGGAGACCAGTGCTCTACCAATTGAGCTACGACCCTTTGTGTGTACCCCAACGTACCGCATCCGCCCGGATGCTTGGTGTGCACCCGGTGAGCGCGGCCGCAGAAGGCCAACGAGGTGTGAGTGTACGTGTTTCGGGGCCGGGCGTCGAACAGAAAGCGCCCGTGACCGGTCTCCCTGCCGAAGATCGTCCTGGCCGAGGAGGTCCGGCGGGACGGATCCGGACTGGTGTTCAGAGGGGGGCCAGAACCTGTTCAGTCCGTGAAACCCCCGTGCCGGGCAGGTTTCCGGTCTGGAACGATGGACCCATGAGCGCTGCAACCCCTCCCACCGAGCGCCGGGTCTCCGCCCGGGTCGGTGCGATCTCCGAGTCCGCCACCCTCGCCGTGGACGCCAAGGCCAAGGCCCTCAAGGCCGCCGGGCGACCGGTGATCGGCTTCGGCGCCGGTGAACCCGACTTCCCGACTCCGGACTACATCGTCGACGCCGCGATCGAGGCGTGCCGGAACCCGAAGTACCACCGCTACACGCCGGCCGGCGGGCTGCCCGAACTGAAGGCCGCGATCGCCGCGAAGACGCTGCGCGACTCCGGCTACGAGGTGGACCCCGCCCAGGTCCTCGTCACCAACGGCGGGAAGCAGGCCATCTACGAGGCCTTCGCCGCGATCCTCGACCCGGGCGACGAGGTCATCGTCCCGGCCCCCTACTGGACGACGTACCCGGAGTCGATCCGGCTGGCCGGCGGTGTCCCGGTCGACGTCGTCGCCGACGAGACGACCGGCTACCGCGTCAGCGTGGAGCAGCTGGAGGCCGCGCGGACGGAGAAGACCAAGGTCGTCCTGTTCGTCTCCCCCTCGAACCCGACCGGCGCGGTCTACAGCGCCGAGGACGCCGAGGCGATCGGCCGCTGGGCGGTCGAGCACGGTCTGTGGGTGCTGACCGACGAGATCTACGAGCACCTGGTCTACGGCGACGCCACCTTCACCTCGCTGCCCGCCGTCCTGCCGGAACTGCGGGACAAGTGCATCGTGGTCAACGGTGTCGCGAAGACGTACGCGATGACCGGCTGGCGGGTCGGGTGGATCATCGGCCCGAAGGACGTCGTGAAGGCCGCCACCAACCTGCAGTCGCACGCCACGTCGAACGTGTCGAACGTCGCCCAGGTGGCGGCGCTGGCCGCGGTCTCCGGCTCCCTGGACGCGGTCGCCACGATGCGTGAGGCCTTCGACCGCCGGCGCAGGACCATCGTGCGGATGCTCAACGAGATCGACGGCGTGGTCTGCCCCGAGCCCGAGGGAGCGTTCTACGCCTACCCGTCGGTGCGAGCCCTGATCGGCAAGGAGATCCGGGGCAAGCGGCCGCAGAACTCCGTGGAGCTGGCCGCGCTCATCCTCGAGGAGGTCGAGGTCGCGGTCGTACCGGGCGAGGCCTTCGGTACTCCGGGGTACCTGCGGCTGTCCTACGCGCTGGGCGACGAGGACCTGGTGGAGGGCGTGAGCCGGATCCAGAAGCTGCTGGCGGAGGCACAGGACTGAGTCCGACCACTCGTGCGAGTGAACAGGATCGACTGGAACCCACTCGCTCGAGTGGTGTGCGGGCCGTCTCCCTTTCGAGGGAGGCGGCCCGCTTCCGTTCCCTCGTATTCCCTCGTATTCCCTCGCACCGGTCCCCTCGTACCGACGTGCGAGCAAGGCCACGTTCAGGGAAAACGCTACCGGGGCCGCCGGGAGGTGCGGCAGGATCCTGGAATGGAACGTGTACGTGACCTCTCCCTGCTGCCGAAGGCCCATCTGCACCTGCACTTCACCGGGTCGATGCGCCCCGCCACCGTGCTGGAACTGGCCGACAAGTACGGCGTGCACCTCCCCGAGGCGCTGACCGACGCGCTGACCAGCGGGGAGCCACCGAGTCTGCGGGCCACGGACGAGCGGGGCTGGTTCCGGTTCCAGCGGCTGTACGACGCGGCGCGCTCGTGCCTGAGGGAACCGGAGGACATCCAGCGGCTGGTACGGGAAGCCGCGGAGGAGGACCTGAAGGACGGCTCGGGCTGGCTGGAGATCCAGGTCGATCCGACGTCGTACGCGCCGCGGCTGGGCGGGCTGATCCCGGCGCTGGAGGTCATCCTGGACGCGGTGGACGCGGCGCGGCGGGACACCGGGCTCGGGATCCGGGTACTGGTCGCCGCGAACCGGATGAAGCACCACCTGGACGCGCGCACACTGGCCCGGCTGGCGGTGCGGTACACGGACCGGGGCGTCATCGGGTTCGGACTGTCCAACGACGAGCGGCGTGGCATGGCCCGGGACTTCGACCGGGCGTTCGCCATCGCGCGCGAGGGCGGGCTGCTGTCCGTGCCGCACGGCGGCGAGCTGGCCGGGTCCGCGTCCGTGCGGGACTGTCTGGACGACCTGGAGGCCGACCGGATCGGGCACGGGGTGCGGGCGGCGGAGGACCCGCGGCTGGTGCAGCGGCTCGCGGACCGGCAGGTGACGTGCGAGGTGTGTCCGGCGTCGAACGTGGCGCTGGGCGTCTACGAGAAGCCGGGGGACGTGCCCTTGCGGAAGCTGTTCGAGGCGGGTGTGCCGTTGGCGCTGGGGGCGGACGATCCGCTGCTGTTCGGCTCGCGGCTGGCGGCCCAGTACGAGATCGCGCGTGAGCACCACGGGTTCACGGACGCCGAGCTGGCGGAGCTGGCGCGGCAGTCGGTGCGCGGGTCGGCGGCGCCGGAGGCGGTCAAGGCGGAGCTGCTGGCGGGGGTCGACACGTGGCTCACTGCGCCGATGGGATGACGGGCGGACCGCGGCCCGGTGGGGCCGGGCGCGGCCTGACGGGGTGAAGCGCGGCGGGGTGAAGCGCGGCCCGGTGAAGGGCCGGAGCCGGTCAGAGGCCGACCCCGACCGTCACCGGCTCGTTGACCAGCGTGATGCCGAAGGCTTCGCGCACGCCGGCGACCACCTCACGGGCGAGTGCCAGCAGGTCCTCGGTGGTCGCCTCGCCGCGGTTGGTGAGAGCGAGAGTGTGCTTGGTGGAGATGCGGGCGGGGCCGGCGCCGTAGCCCTTGGTGAAGCCTGCCTTGTCGATCAGCCAGGCGGCGGAGGTCTTGGTGCGTCCCTCGCCGGCGGGGTAGGCGGGAGGCTCGGTGCCGGGGCCGAGGTGCTGCCGTGCCCGGGTCCGGAAGGCCACGAACTCCTCGTCCGTGAGAACCGGGTTGGTGAAGAAGGAGCCGGCCGACCAGGTGTCGTGGTCCTCGGGATCCAGGACCATGCCCTTCCCGGCACGGAGCTTGAGGACCGTCTCGCGGGCCGTGGGCAGGGGAACGCGCTCGCCCGGTGCGACGCCGAGGACGCGGGCCGTCTCGGCGTACCGGACGGGTCCGGAGAGGCCGCCGGCGTCCTCCAGCGCGAAGCGGACGCGCAGGACGACGTACCGCTCGGGGTCGGCCTTGAAGCGGCTGTGGCGGTAGGAGAAGGCGCACTCCTCGTCGGTGAGGGTGACCGTCTCGCGTGCCCGGCGGTCGTAGGCGACGACCTCGGTGATGGTGGAGGAGACCTCCTGACCGTACGCACCGACGTTCTGGATGGGGGTGGCGCCCGCCGAGCCGGGGATGCCGGCCAGGCACTCGACGCCGGCCAGGCCCGCTTCCACGGTGCGGGCGACGGCGTCGGTCCACACCTCTCCGGCCGCGAGCTCCAGGCGCGTGCCGTCCAGGGTGAAACCCTTGGTCGCGACGACGACTGCCGTGCCGTCGAAGCCCTTGTCGCCGATGACCAGGTTGGAGCCGCCGCCGATGATCAGCAGGGGCGTACCGGCGGAGTCGGCCTCGCGGACGACGGCGA
This sequence comes from Streptomyces sp. NPDC058632, assembly GCF_042717095.1. NCBI lineage: Bacteria > Bacillati > Actinomycetota > Actinomycetes > Kitasatosporales > Streptomycetaceae > Streptomyces > Streptomyces sp. NPDC058632. The sequence goes on from NZ_JBHXQZ010000005.1 coordinate 30,454, forward strand.
TCACTTCGTCGTCGGTCGTCGCGGTGACCAGCCGGGTCGCGGGTCCGCCCAGGCGGAACGTGGTCAGCGGGGCGAGGGGGGCGTCGTGGAGTTCCTGCACGGGCTCAAGACTAAGGCCCCCGCCGGACGGGCCGGCGGGGCCGTGCATGCGGTCGGGCGCACGCGGGGGTGTTCATCAGGTGAGGTGGCGCTGCACTTCGGTCCAGTCGACGGGGAGGTCCTCGCTCTTCGCGGTCCAGCCGGCGAACTTGGCGTCGCGCATCTGCGAGGCGAGCCCGCGGGCGGCCGGCCCGTGCGGGCCGGTACGGGCGAAGGCGCCGAGGGCCTTCGGGGACTCCCAGGCGGACACGGTCCAGAACGTACGTCGCAGCGGCTGCGCCTTCAGGGAGGCTCCGTACGCGCCGGGAGCCCTGCTCACCTGTCGCCACACGCCGGGGGTCCTGAGGAAGAACAGCAGGGCTCCCCGGAGGGTGCGGGTCTCGAAGCGGGAGGCGAAGACGTGCACTTCGGTGTGGGGCGGCGGGGTGTTCGGGACGGTCCAGGGAAGTGTGGGCACGACCGGGTCCTTCCGTGACGGGTGGGTGCGGGCCGGAGCCCTGCGAGGGCTGCGGGAGCTGCGAAAGCTGCGGGGCACGAGGGCTCAGGAGGTCGTTTCCAGTACCGGTTCGGGCGTCGGACCGGCCGGAGGGGCAGTGGGGTCGGTGGGAGCGGCGGGCCGCCTGCGGGCCGGTATGAACAGGGTCGCGACGCCCGCGAGGGCGACCGCCGCGGCGCCGGTCACCAGCGCCGGACGCATACCGTCGACGAAGGCCTGACCGGATTCGTAGCCGCCCCGGGACGCGAAGATCGACGCCATGACCGCGATGCCGAGGGCGCCGCCCACCTCGCGCAGGGCGTTGTTGGCCCCGGAGGCGATGCCCTGTTCCTTCGGGCGGACGCTGGACATCACCAGGTTGGAGGCGGGGGCGAAGTACAGCGCCATGCCGATGCCGCTGATGATCAGGGCGGGCAGCTGGGCCGCGTAGGAGGCGTCGGCGGTCGCCACCACGGCCAGGTGGCCGAGGCCGAGGGCCTGCAGGAAGAGGCCGGTGGCGACGACCGGACGGCCGCCGATGCGGTCGGAGAGGATGCCGGCGATCGGGGCGACGAGCATCGGCATGCCGGTCCAGGGCAGCATCCGCAGGCCCGCTTCGGTGGGCGAGTAGCCGAGCACGCCCTGCATGTACTGGCTGAGCAGGAAGATCGAACCGAACATGCCGAGGAACATCAGCAGGCTCGCCGCGTTGATACCGGCGAAGGCGCGGGAGCGGAAGAGCCGCATCGGCAGCATGGGGTTCTTGGCGCGGATGCTGTAGAGCACGAAGCCCCCGAGCAGTGCCGTCCCTGCGGACAGGCCGGTCAGGACGACGGTGCCGGTCCAGCCGTCGACGGGCCCGCGGACCATGCCGTAGACGATGCCGAAGAGTCCGCCGCTGGCGAGCAGGGTGCCGGGCAGGTCGAGCGGGGCTCCGGTGCCGTGGGACTCGGCGAGGCGCAGGCGGGCGAGCGGGATGAGGACCAGGCCGAGCGGGACGTTCAGCCAGAAGATCCACTGCCAGGAGATGTGTTCGGTGAGGCTGCCGCCGACCAGCGGCCCGGAGGCGACGGCCAGACCGTTCACGGCGCCCCAGATGCCGTACGCCATGCCGCGCCGGGCCTCGGGCACGGCCGCGGTGAGCAGGGTCAGGGTGAGGGGCATCATGACCGCGGCGCCGGCGCCCTGCACCGCGCGGGCGACGATCAGGGAGTCGATGCCGGGGGCCATGGCCGCGGCGGCGGAGGCCGCGGTGAAGACGGTGATGCCGACGATGAAGAGACGGCGGCGGCCGAAGCGGTCGCCGAGGGCCGCGCCGAACATCAGCAGGACGGCGAAGGTGAGCGTGTAGGCGCTCACGGTCCATTCCAGGTCGTGCAGGGCGCCGCCCAGGTCCTCGCGGATGGAGGGCAGTGCGGTGGTGACGACGAGGTTGTCGAGGGCCGCCATGAAGCCGGCGACGCTGGTGATGACGAGTGCCCAGGCGGCCGAGCCGCCGCGTTCGGTCTGTTGTGTCATCGCTCCCCCAGGAGGTGATGTTGTTAGTTATTGATGACTAACTTTTACGCGCAAAAAAGGGGCAGGGCCCGACTCCTGGCCCGCCGCCTAACCGCTGAGCCGCGCCGACGGGTCCAGCCCTTCCCAGATCCGGTGCCCGGACGGGAACCCCATGGCGGACAGGCAGTTGATGAGCATGCCGTAGGCCATGAAGGTCGTCGTCTCCCCGACGTCGGCCCCCAGGGCGAGGTGGACGGTGTCCCACAGCCGCAGCCAGCCGGCGCGCACGGTCGCACCGAACTCCTGATCGCCCTCCTGCTCGGCGGCCGCCACCGCGAGGTACATCTGCATCTGCATCATGAGCAGCTCGGGCCGCTCCGCGATGGTCCGTGTATAGGCGTTCGCCATGGCGTGCAGGGCCTCCTCCCCCTCCAGCCCTTCGGACGCCTCCGTGAACATGCGGATGGTGTCCTCCACGCAGCGTTCCGCCGCCGCCAGGAAGATGGCCCTCTTGCCCGGGAAGAGCCGGAAGAGATACGGCTGCGAGACGCCGACCCGCTTGGCGATCGCCTCGGTCGACGTGCCGTGATAGCCGCCGCGGGCGAACTCGGCACTCGCCGCGCGGACGATGCTCTCGCGCCTCTCCTCGGCGCTCATCCTGACCATGCCTACAAGTTAGTACTCAATCACTAACCAGGTCAAGAGGGGGAGTGCCCGGTGGGCCCGGCACGACGCAAGGGGCGCTCTCACCGGAGAACGCCCCTTGCGTCGCATGTCATGCCACGCGATCCGGTCCCCGGTCAGGCGAGTCGTACGACCGCCCGCGACATCCCCAGCACCTTCTGCCCGGCGCTGGTCGCCGTGAGGTCGACGCGGACCGTGTGGTCGTCGAGTTTGGCCGCGACCTTGCCGCTGACCTCGATGGTGGCGCCCCGATCGTCGTTGGGGACGACGACCGGCCTGGTGAAGCGGACGCCGTACTCGACGACCGCGCCCGGGTCGCCCACCCAGTCGGTGACCACGCGGATCGCCTCGGCCATGGTGAACATGCCGTGCGCGATGACGTCCGGCAGGCCGACCTCCTTGGCGAACTTCTCGTTCCAGTGAATGGGGTTGAAGTCTCCGGAGGCACCCGCGTACCGGACGAGGGTGGCCCGGGTCACGGGGAACGTCTGCGCGGGCAGTTCCGTGCCGACCTCGACGTCCGCGTAGGAGATCTTCGCCGTCATGATGCCGCTCACGCCCCCTCGTTCTCGCCCGCGCGGGCGACCAGCTTGATCCAGGACGTCACGACGTGCTCGCCGGCCTCGTCGTGCACCTCACCGCGGATGTCCAGGATGTCGTTGCCCGCCATCGACTTGATCGCCTCGATGGTCGAGGTGACGGTGAGCCGGTCACCTGCACGCACCGGACGGCGGTAGGCGAACTTCTGGTCGCCGTGCACCACCCGGCTGTAGTCCAGGCCCAGCCGGGGGTCGGCGATGACGTCCCCGGCGGCCTTGAAGGTGACCGCGAACACAAAGGTCGGCGGGGCGATCACATCGGGATGACCGAGCGCCTCGGCGGCCTCCGCGTCCGTGTACGCCGGGTTGGTGTCCCCCACCGCTTCGGCGAACTCGCGGATCTTCTCCCGGCCCACTTCATAGGGAACGGTGGGCGGGTAGCTCCGCCCCACGAAGGACTGGTCGAGCGCCATGCGCGCGGCACCTCCTGTGTCTCGTGCGGCCCTGGTCGGCCGGCGGGAAGAACGACGCGAGGCCGCCCCCGGCTACGGGGACGGCCTCGCGTACGAGCCTGATTTATCGCGTTTCGCGGTGCGCGGTGTGCGCATTGCAACGCGGGCAGTGCTTCTTCATCTCCATACGATCCGGGTTGTTACGCCGGTTCTTCTTGGTGATGTAGTTCCGCTCCTTGCACTCCACGCAGGCCAGCGTGATCTTCGGGCGGACGTCGGTGGCAGCCACGTGAGTGCTCCTTGGACGAACGGGATAATGAGACTGAATGAACGCAGAAAGAGTAGCCGATCGAAGGACCGACCCCGCAATCGGCTACTGTGTGTAGCGGTGACCGGACTTGAACCGGTGACACAGCGATTATGAGCCGCTTGCTCTACCGACTGAGCTACACCGCTGTGATGCGTTCGGATCCCGCCTCGCGACGGGAACCTCACACACCAGAGCCCCAAAACGGAATCGAACCGTTGACCTTCTCCTTACCATGGAGACGCTCTGCCGACTGAGCTATTGGGGCGAGCGAGGAAGACATTACACGCTCCGCCGCCGTTCACCCAAATCCGTTTCGCGCCCCCTGTCCCACCCTGTCGGCCACTCCCTCCCGAGGGTCCCGGACGGCGCACCCGACCCTCCGCGACAACCCCACCGCATCACAGCCGCACTCCATCCGGCCCGCAGGAGGACCGCCGGGAGACCGCCGGGGAGCCGCCGCCGCACCCAGCCGGCCCTACCGGACCACACCGGTACGACTATTGCTGACTCTTGCGCCCCTTCAAGCGAGGCGCGAGCCGCCGCCCTAGGCTCGACTCACTCTGCGTGATCTTCCCTCTGTGTGATCCTGCGACGACCGTGCGCAGTCCGAGCCTCAGGAGCGCGATGCCCGACAGCCGGCCGCAGCCGCCGCCCCCCTCGTCGCCCTCGTCGTCCCCGGGTCCGGCCGACCCGGCGCCGCTCCTGCTGTGCGGCGCGCGGCTCACCGACGGCCGAACCGTGGACGTACGGCTGGGCGGCGGGCGCATCGAGGCGGTCGGCACGGCCGGCAGCCTGACCGTGGACGGCACCCCCACGGACGGCACCCGGGTCGACCTGGCCGGCCATCTGCTCCTCCCGGCCCCCGCCGAACCGCACGCGCACGCCGACACCGCCCTCTCCGCCGCATCCGACGGCCCCGTCTCGTACGACCCCCACGACGTCCGGCGCCGGGCGACGGAGGCCGCGCTGCTCCAGCTCGGGCACGGGGCGACGGCGGTGCGGGCGCACGTGCGGGTGGACGACATGACCGGACTCGGCGCGCTCACCGCCGTACTGCAGGCGGGGCGCTCGCTGCGCGGGCTGACCGAGCTGGCCACGGTGGCGATGCCGCGCGTGCTGACCGGAGCGGCCGGGGCCGACGGGATCGCGATGCTGCGGGACGCGATGAAGATGGGCGCGTCGGTGGTGGGCGGCTGCCCGGACGTCGACCCCGATCCCACGGGGTACGTGGAAGCGGTCCTGGAGGTCGCCGCCGAGTACGGCTGCCCCGTCGACCTGCACACGGACACCGCCGACCCCGCCCGCGTGGCCCGGCTCGCCGCGATGGCGGGCGGGCTGCGGCCGGGAGTGACGCTCAGCCCGTGCGGCGGCCTCGGCCGGTTGCCCACCGAGGCCGCCGCACGGACCGCGGACCATCTGGCGGCGGCCGGCGTGACCGTGGTGTGCCTGCCCCAGGGCGGCTGTGGGGGCGTCGACCGCCGGGGCACGGGCACGGCTCCGGTACGGCTGCTGCGCACGGCGGGCGTGCGGGTCTCGGCCGGGAGCGGCGCCCTGCGGGACGTGTCGAACCCGGTCGGCCGCGGCGACCCGCTGGAGGCGGCATACCTGCTGGCCTCCCGCCACGGACTGTCACCCGAGGACGCCTACGAGGCGGTGAGCACGTCGGCTCGGGCCGCTCTCGGGCTGCCCGAGGTACGGGTGGAGGCGGGCTTCCCCGCCGAACTGCTCGCGGTCCGCGGCGACCGGCTGCCGGCGGCACTGTCCCTGGCGTACAGCCGGATCGTGGTGCACCGGGGGCGCGTGGTCGCGCGGACGAGCGCGGTACGGGAGTACTGCGGTTCCTCGACGACGACCACGGAACCGGCATCGGCCCTGCCCCGGCAGGGCCGGAAAGGAACCCCGTAACCCCTCTGCTGTCCCCCTCCTCCCCCTCCGGCCTCTCCCCTTCCGGGCCGTGCCGTGCGGCGGATGCGATCGTCGCGGCGTACGGTCGAAGGCATGCGCATTGTCATCGCTGGTGGTCATGGTCAGATCGCGCTGCGGCTGGAGCGGTTGCTCGCCGCGCGCGGGTACGAAGTGGCGGGCATCATCCGCAAACCCGAACAGGCCGACGAGCTGAGTCAATTGGGCGCCGAGCCGGTCGTGCTCGACCTGGAGTCCGCATCCGTGGAGGAGGTCGCGGAGCAACTCCGGGGCGCGGACGCCGCGGTGTTCGCCGCGGGCGCCGGGCCGGGGAGCGGCACGGCGCGCAAGGAGACGGTGGACAAGGCCGCGGCGGTCCTCTTCGCCGACGCGGCGGTCCGTGCGGGTGTGCGGCGGTTCGTGGTCGTCTCCTCGATGGGCGCGGACCCGGCCCACGAGGGGGACGAGATCTTCGACGTGTACCAGCGCGCCAAGGGCGAGGCCGACGCCCACGTCCGCGGCCTGGACGCCCTCGACTGGACGATCCTGCGCCCCGGCATGCTCACCGACGACGCCGGCACCGGTCTGGTCCGTCTGGAGGCCCACACCGGCCGCGGCCCGATCCCCCGCGACGACGTGGCCGCCGTCCTGGCCGAGCTGGTGGAGGACTCCTCGACGGCCGGCCTGACCCTGGAACTGATCAGCGGCCCCTCGCCGGTCCCGGTGGCGGTGAAATCAGTGGCGGGCGGGTGAGCCGGGGAGAGGTTCCGGAGGATCCGGAAAGCTGCGCGAGGACGGCTAGAACAGCGGCATCTGCCCCGGGAACTCCGGTACGACGTACCCGTCCAGCGACGGCTGTTCGACGCCGGCCAGGGCATACCGGCGGGATCCCGGGCACGAGGTCAGCTCCCCGTGTTCCCGAGCACCGGGCGGATCATGACGCGCGTACCGCCCGGCCACGACGGCGATCTCACGACGACACTCGGGACAACGCCTACGACGCGACGACATCCCGCCAGTGTCCCTGAGCGGCCTGCCCCGCACATACCTCACCGCAAACACAGGAGACCCCCTCCGGGCTGCGTCTCGCAGTCCGGAGGGGGTCTCCCCCTTGTGGCGGCGCCAGGATTCGAACCTGGGAAGGCTGAGCCGGCAGATTTACAGTCTGCTCCCTTTGGCCGCTCGGGCACACCGCCAAGGTCGCTGCCCTCGAACCGCCTTGCGGCGGCGCTCCGTGGCAACGACGTAAACGATACCTGATGGGGAGGGGTGGTTCGCCACCGGATTGATCGCCACCCCGGGGTCCCGGGGTGGCTAGGCTTGTGCGGATGCGGCCCGGGACCGATGCCGGGCTCGACGGCCGCCCCCCGTACGCCGGTAGCCGGTACGCATCCGGCTCTCAGCCCGATGCACACCCCGATGCAAGGAGCCACAGGACATGGCCGACTCCAGTTTCGACATCGTCTCGAAGGTCGAGCGGCAGGAGGTCGACAACGCCCTCAACCAGACCGCCAAGGAGATCTCGCAGCGCTACGACTTCAAGGGCGTGGGTGCCTCGATCTCGTGGTCCGGGGAGAAGATTCTTCTGGAGGCGAACTCCGAGGACCGGGTGAAGGCTGTCCTCGACGTCTTCCAGTCCAAGCTGATCAAGCGGGGCATCTCGCTGAAGTCCCTGGACGCCGGTGAGCCGCAGCTCTCCGGCAAGGAGTACAAGATTTTCGCGTCGATCCAGGAGGGCATCTCCCAGGAGAACGCGAAGAAGGTGGCGAAGCTCATCCGGGACGAGGGCCCCAAGGGTGTGAAGGCCCAGGTGCAGGGCGAGGAACTCCGGGTCTCCTCCAAGAGCCGTGACGACCTTCAGACCGTCATCTCCCTGCTCAAGGGCCAGGACTTCGACTTCGCCCTGCAGTTCGTGAACTACCGCTAGGCCGGGTCGGAGAGCGAAGCCGCGTGCGCCTTGGGCGTCGCGTGCACATCTGTATACGTGCGTGTGGGGGAGGGTGGGTGCCGCTGGGCGCCCGCCCTTCCCGGCTGTCGACGGCGCCCGGGGCGGCCCCGGGGCCGGAACTCAGCTGCGCGAGTGGCCGAAGAGGAGGCGGTAGGCGATCAGGAGGACCAGGGAGCCGCCTATCGCGGCGGCCCAGGTGGCGCCGTCGTAGAAGTCCTTGGTGATCGGGTGGTCGAGCCAGCGGGCCGATACCCAGCCGCCGATGAACGCTCCGGCGACGCCGATCAGGGTCGTGCCGATGAAGCCGCCCGGGTCGCGGCCCGGCAGCAGGAACTTCGCGATCGCTCCGGCCAACAGTCCCAGAATGATCCAGCTGATGATCGTCATGCCCTGGCCCCTGCCCTTTCGTGCCGCGCCCTCACCCGCCGCGGCCTGTGATTCCGGTCCGGACCCGGTGTTCATCCGGTCCTGGGGTGGAGGACGACGTGGGTATGCGTGACGGTTGCCGCGATCAGTAGGGTGCGGCCTCATGGCATCCCCTTCCGGTTCCGGACTGCGCCGCACGCTCGGTGTGAAAGACGCCGTCGTCATCGGTCTCGGCTCCATGGTGGGGGCCGGGATCTTCGCCGCCCTGGCGCCCGCCGCGCACGCGGCCGGCTCCGGGCTGCTCCTCGGACTCGCGGTCGCCGCCGTGGTCGCCTACTGCAACGCCACGTCGTCGGCGCGCCTCGCCGCGCTGTATCCCGCCTCGGGCGGCACCTATGTCTACGGGCGGGCCCGGCTCGGAGAGTTCTGGGGATACCTCGCGGGCTGGGCGTTCGTGGTCGGCAAGACGGCCTCCTGCGCGGCGATGGCCCTCACCGTCGGCGCCTACCTCTGGCCGGGGCAGGCCCACGCCGTGGCGGTCGCCGCTGTCGTGGCGCTGACTGCGGTGAGCTACGGCGGTGTGCAGAAGTCCGCGTGGCTGACGCGGGTGATCGTGGCCGTGGTCCTCGCCGTTCTCGCTTCCGTGGTGGTCGTGTGTCTGACCTCGGGGCAGGCCGGTGCCGGGCGCCTCTCCTTCGCGGCGCCGGACGGCGCGGGCGGTGTGCTTCAGGCCGCCGGTCTGCTGTTCTTCGCCTTCGCCGGGTACGCGAGGATCGCGACCCTCGGCGAGGAGGTGCGGGATCCGGCGCGCACCATCCCGCGCGCGATCCCGCTGGCGCTGGGCATCGCGCTGGTCGTGTACGTGGCTGTCGCGATCGCCGTCCTTTCGGTGCTGGGGGCGCAGGAACTGGGTGACTCGGGCGCGCCGCTCTCCGACGCGGTGCGGGCGGCCGGGGTTCCGGAACTGACGCCACTGGTACGGGCGGGGGCGGCCGCGGCCGCGCTGGGATCGCTGCTCGCCCTGATCCTGGGTGTCTCGCGGACGACGCTCGCCATGGCCCGGGACCGGCATCTGCCGGGCTCCCTGGCCGCCGTCCACCCCCGGTTCCAGGTGCCGCACCGGGCGGAGCTGGCCGTGGGAGCGGTGGTCGCCGTCCTGGCCGCCACGGTGGACGTACGGGGCGCGATCGGGTTCTCCTCCTTCGGAGTGCTGGCGTACTACGCGGTGGCCAACGCGTCGGCCTGGACGCTTCGTCCGGGACCCGCGGCGCGGGTACTGCCGGCGATCGGGCTCGCCGGGTGTCTGGTCCTGGCGTTCTCGCTGCCGGGGATGTCCGTGGCCGTCGGCGCGGGGGTGCTGGCGGTGGGTGCGGCCGTTTACGGGGTACGGCGGTGGAGGGCCGCCGACCGGTAGATCATCCGGGGTCCGGACGGGCGGGGGCGGCAGGGCAGGCGCATGGGGGCAGGAACGGGTGGCATTCCGGGTGATGCTCGGGCTCGGCCTTGCGGGTCTCCTGGAACTCGACCACCACCCGGGGTAGGCGATTCGCCACGTTCGGTCATGTGTCCATGATGCGTGACGTCACTGACGGTCGGGGCGGCCTGTGGACGACCCTCGCCGGCGCGCGCTTGCGGGCTGTGGAGAACCGGGCCGGGCTAGCGGGACGCGAACGGCTGGTCGGTGCGTACGATCTCGCGGCCCATCGGAAGCAACGAGACCGGGATCAGCTTGAAGTTGGCGATGCCGAGCGGAATTCCGATGATCGTCACGCACAGGGCGAGGCCGGTGACGATGTGGCCGATGGCCAGCCACCAGCCCGCGAGGACCAGCCACAGCACGTTGCCGACGAAGGAGGCGGCGCCCGCGTCCCCGCGCTCGACCGCCGTGTACCCGAACGGCCACAGGGCGTAGATCCCGATCCTGAAGGCGGCGATACCGAAAGGAATACCGATGATCGTGACGCACAACAGGACGCCGGCGAGCAGGTAGCCGAGGAACAGCCAGAAGCCGCTCAGAACGAGCCATATGACGTTCAGGATGGTCTTCACTGCGTTCGACCTGCCATCTTCTCGAGTCGGGCGATGCGTTCCGCCATGGGCGGATGGGTCGAGAACATCTTCGCGAACCCCTGGCCCGGACGGAACGGGTTCGCGATCATCATGTGGCTGGCGGTCTCGATGCGGGGCTCGGGGGGCAGGGGAAGCTGTTTGGTGCCCGTTTCCAGCTTGCGCAGAGCGCTCGCCAGGGCGAGCGGGTCACCGGTCAGCTGGGCGCCGGAGACATCGGCCTCGTACTCGCGGGAGCGGCTGATGGCCAGCTTGATGAGGGAGGCGGCGAGCGGGCCCAGGATCATGATCAGCAGCATGCCGAGAATGCCGGGGCCGTCGTCGTCGCTGGAACGGCCGACCGGGATCAGCCAGGCGAAGTTGACCAGGAACATGATCACGGACGCGAGGGCGCCGGCGACCGAGGAGATCAGGATGTCCCGGTTGTAGACGTGGCTGAGCTCGTGGCCGATGACGCCGCGCAGTTCACGCTCGTCGAGCAGGCGCAGGATGCCGTCGGTGCAGCACACGGCGGCGTTGCGCGGGTTGCGGCCGGTGGCGAAGGCGTTGGGCGCCTCGGTCGGGGAGATGTACAGGCGGGGCATGGGCTGGCGGGCCTGGGTGGAGAGCTCGCGGACCATGCGGTACAGGCCAGGGGCCTCGAACTCGCTCACGGGGCGGGCCCGCATCGCGCGCAGGGCGAGCTTGTCGCTGTTCCAGTACGCGTACGCGTTGGTGCCCAGCGCGATCACGACAGCGACGACGAGGCCCATGCGGCCGAAGAAGCTGCCGATGACGATGATGAGCGCGGACAGTCCCCCGAGGAGGACCGCGGTCCTGAGCCCGTTGTGCCGGCGGTGCACGGTACGCCCTCCAAATCGTGCGACGGGGGGACCCTTGTCTGCCGATCTTCCTTCTGACCTGCGATGGCCCCGGGTGCTGCGGCCTCACGTCCAGTGGACCCTCCCGTATTCGTCAACGCCAGGCGGGCGGCACAGGTTCCCTGGGGGGCGTGGTGGCGCGTGTAAACCGTCCGGGTGACGGCCGCTCTCGGCGCCGTGCCGCCGCGCCCGTCCGGTGGCCGAAAAGCGCGGCCGGTGAATGAGGGCAGGGGTGACGGAGGAGGCCCGGTAGGCCCGGTAGGCCCGGAAGGCCTTGGGTCGCCGGGTGCCGGCGCGGTCCCGGGAGATCGGGTCAGAAGAGCCCGGTGTCGGTGAAGCGCAGGATCAGTTGGGGGGCACCGGACAGGACGATGCCGAGGACACCGCTCAGAGTGATCGCGGCGGTGAGCGGGACCGGGACGCGGTGCACGGCCGGTGCGCCGTCGGGGACGCGGAACAGCAGGGCCGTCCAGCGGAGGTAGTAGACCAGCGCGATGACGACGTTGACGGCCATGACGACGGCGAGCCAGCCGAGTCCGGCGTCGACTGCCGCGGAGAAGACGGTGACCTTGGCGAAGAGGCCGATGATGCCGGGCGGGAGTCCGGCGAGGCACAGCAGGAAGAAGGCCATGAGCAGGGCGGTGAGCGGGCTGGAGGCGTACAGGCCGCGGTAGTCGGAGACCCGGTTGAGGGGGTTCGTCCGGCCCACCAGGGCGGCGACGGCGAAGGCGCCGAGGTTCACCGCGCCGTACATGAGGGCGTAGGCGAGGGTGGAGCCGATCGACTTCTCGGCGTCGCCGGAGTACGCGGCGGCGGCGATCGGCACCAGGAGGTAGCCGGCCTGGCCGACGGAGGACCAGGCCAGGAGCCGTACCGCGCTGTACGCGCGCGTGGCCTGCTGTGCCAGGGCGCCGACGTTGCCGACGGTCATGGTGAGGGCGGCGAGCGCGGCGAGGGCCGGGCCCCAGACCTCGGCGTACGACGGGAGTGCGACGACGGTGACGAGGATCAGGCCGGTGAAACCGACCGCCTTTCCGATGACCGACAGGTAGGCGGCGATCGGCAGGGGGGCGCCGACATAGGTGTCGGGCACCCAGAAGTGGAAGGGGACGGCGGCCGTCTTGAAGGCGAAGCCGACGAGGGTGAGGACGACACCGGCCTGGGCGAGGGTGTGGAACTGTCCGTCGACGGTCTGGACGCGTTCGGCCACCAGGGTGAGGTGGAGGGTGCCGGTGGCCGCGTAGACGAAGCTGATGCCGAGGAGGCTGACCGCGGTGGCGGTGACCGAGGACAGGAAGAACTTCAGCGCCGCTTCGGACGACTTCCGGTCGCCGTGCCGGAGGCCGACCAGGGCGAAGGCGGGCAGGGAGGCGACTTCCAGGGCGACGACGAGGGTCGCGAAATCGCGGGAGGCGGGCAGGAGGGCGGCGCCCGCGACGGAGGACAGGAACAGGAACCAGTACTCGCCCTCGGGGAGCCGTTTGTCGGCGTCCTTGAGGGCGGTGACCGACAGAAGGGCGGTCAGGAGCGCGCCGCCGAGCACCAGGAACTGGATGACGAGGGTGAACCGGTCGACGGTGTAGCTGCACACTCCGGGGTCGCCGACCAGGCAGAACGTGCTGCGGTCGGCGTCGAGGAGGGGAAGCAGCAGGAGTGTGGCGGCGGCGAGTCCGGTCACCGCGAGCCGGCCGAGGAGCGGTTTCCTGGACTCGTCGAGGAACAGGTCGGCGACGAGGACGGCGAGTCCGACGACGGCCACGACGGCGGGCGGTGCGATGGCCGACCAGTCGACGGACTGGACGAGGGAGCTCATCGGGTGCCTCCTGCGAGGAGCTGCTGCACGGCCGGGTCGGTCAGTCCGATCAGGGCGCCGGGCCACAGTCCGGCGACGACGGTGAGGACGACGAGCGGGGTCCAGGCCGCGAACTCGTAGCCGCGCACATCGGTGAGCGCGGGGGCCTGTTCCTGGGGGGCGCCCATGCAGACCCTGCGGACGACGACGAGCAGGTATGCCGCGGTCAGCAGGGTGCCGAAGGCGCCGATCGACATGAAGACGAGGAAGGCGGGGCGGCTGAGTCCTTCGGCGGGGTCGAACGCGCCGAAGAGGGCCAGCATCTCGCCCCAGAACCCGGCGAGGCCGGGCAGGCCGAGGGAGGCGACGGCGGCGAAGGCGAGCAGTCCGCCGAGGCGCGGTGCCCTGCCGTAGAGGGCGGCGCCGGTCTGCTGGGCCAGGGTGTCGAGGTCGACGGTGCCGGTGCGGTCCTTGAGGGCGCCGACGAGGAAGAAGAGGAGGCCGGTGATGAGGCCGTGGGCGATGTTGGCGAAGAGGGCACCGTTGACGCCGGTCGGGGTCATGGTGGCGATGCCGAGGAGGACGAAACCCATGTGGCCGACGGAGGAGTAGGCGATGAGGCGCTTGAGATCGCCCTTGGCGCCCTGCCTCGCGAGGGCGAGGCAGGCGAGGGATCCGTAGATGATGCCGACGACGGCAAAGGCGGCGAGGTAGGGCGCGAAGGTGCGGAAGCCGTCCGGGGCGGTGGGGAGCAGGATCCGTACGAACCCGTACGTGCCCATCTTCAGCAGGACGCCGGCCAGCAGGACGGAGCCGACGGTCGGTGCGGCGGTGTGGGCGTCGGGCAGCCAGCTGTGCAGCGGCCACATCGGGGTCTTGACCGCGAGCCCGATCCCGATCGCCAGTACGGCGACGACCTGCACGGACACGCTCAGTGACCGGCCGTTGTCAGTGGCGAGTGCCACCATGTCGAATGTGCCCGCCTTGATGCCGATCAGGAGGAGGCCGAGCAGCATGACCACGGAGCCGAGCAGCGTGTAGAGGATGAACTTCCAGGCGGCCTCGGCCCGGCCCCCGCCGCCCCAGCGGGCGATGAGGAAGTACATCGGGATCAGGACCATCTCGAAGGCGAGGAAGAACAGGATCAGGTCGAGGACGGCGAAGGCCGCGAGGGTGCCGGACTCGAGGACGAGCAGCAGGACGACGAAGGCCTTCGGGGACGGGCCCGCGGGCGGTTTGACGTACGTGTAGAGCGTGCTGAGGAAGGTCAGCAGTGCGGTCAGGACCAGAAGGGGGAGGGAGATGCCGTCGGTGCCGAGGTGGATCCGCACGTCGAGTGCGGGGATCCAGCTGATGTCGGTCGTGGCCTGCATCGTCGACGGCCGGTCGTGGTCGAAGCCGAGCGCGAGGACGATCGCCGCGATGAGGACGGCGCCGGTGACGGTCACACCGTGTCGGAGCACGGCCTGGTCGGGTGATGTCCCCTTGAGTCCGGGCGGGGCCGGGAGGAGCGCGGCGGCGGCGCCCAGGAGCGGGCCGACGACGAGGAACGCCAGAAGGAACTGCATCACGGACTCACTGATATCGATCACGTCTGGTCACGCTCCCGTGGCGGCGAGGACGACGGCGACCGCGAGAACGACGGTGCCGGCGAGCAGCGCGCTCACATAGGTCTGCAGATTGCCGGTCTGGGCTCGTCGTACGACGGTGCCGAGCCACCGGGGCAGCGTTCCCGCGCCGCGTACGTAGGTGTCGACGACCTCGCGGTCGAGGAACCGGACGAGACCGGCCGCGGCCTGGACGGGCCGGACGAAGAGGGTTGTGTACACGGCGTCGAGGCGGAAGCCGGCGGCCGCGTGGCGGTGCAGCGGGCCGAGCAGCAGGCGGCCCGGGTCGGCCGGGTCGGGTGCGTACGCGATGTCTCCGTAGGCGGGTTCGTGGGCGGCGATGGCCTCGGCCTCGACCTGTCCGGCTCCGGCCTCCGGGTGGGCGGCGACGGCCCCGAGTGGAGGGTGGGCGGCGTGGGCGGTGGTGTGCCGCCAGGTGGCGTAGGTGATGATGCCGCCGGCCAGGGCCACGCCGGTGCCGAGCACCGAGGTGGTGAGGGTCGGGGCGAGGTCGTGGCCGTCGAACCAGTCGGGCAGCACGCGGAAGGCGAGGCCGCCCAGGGCGAGGGAGGGGATCGCGAGCACCCACAGCACGGCGGTCATGGTGAGGGGCTGCCTGCCGTGATCGGGGGCCTCGGTGCCGTGTCCGCGGAAGGCCAGCAGCCACAGGCGTACCGCGTACGCGGCGGTGAGCAGGGCGGCGGCCAGGCCGGAGAGGAGGACGATCCAGCCCGCGGCGGCGGGGGCCTGCCCGGTGTGGCCGGTGACGACGTGTTCGGCGGCTCCGAGGACGGCCTCCTTGGAGAAGAAGCCGCTGAACGGCGGGATCGCGGCGAGCGCGAGGAGCGCCACGGTCATCGTCCAGTAGGCGTCGGGGACGCGGTCGCGCAGGTGGCTCATGCGGGACATGGCGGCCAGCGAGTTGGTGCCGGCGGCGTGGATGATCACGCCGGCCGCGAGGAACAGCAGCGCCTTGAAGGCGCCGTGGGACAGGAGGTGGAAGACGGCGGCTCCGCGCTCACCGACGGCGAGGCCGCCGCTCATGTAGCCGAGCTGGCCGATGGTCGAGTAGGCGAGGACGCGTTTGATGTCGTCCTGGGCGAGAGCGGCGAGCGCCGAGCCGGCCATGGTGACGGCGGCCATGACGGCGAGGACGGTCATCGCGGCCTGTGAGGCGGCGAAGAGCGGGAGGAGACGGGCGACGAAGTAGACGCCGGCGGCGACCATCGTCGCGGCGTGGATCAGCGCGGAGACGGGGGTCGGGCCCGCCATCGCGTCGGGGAGCCAGGTGTGCAGCGGGAACTGCGCCGACTTGCCCGCCACGCCCGCCAGGAGGAGCAGGGCGATCAGGGTGGGGTGCTCGATGCCGCCGTTCGCGACGGCGTCGAGGACGTGTGTGATCCGGAAGGAGCCTGCTTCGCCGGCGAGGGCGAACAGGCCGATGAGGAAGGGGACGTCGCCGAGCTTGGTGACCAGGAAGGCCTTGAGGGAGGCTGCGCGGGCCTCGGGGGTCTCCCAGTAGTGGCCGACGAGGAAGTAGGAGCAGATGCCCATGACTTCCCAGCCGACCAGCAGCACCATCAGGTCGCCGGAGTAGACGACGAGGAGCATCGCGGAGGTGAACAGGGAGACGAGGGCCGCGTAGGAGGGGTAGCGCGGGTCGTCGCGGAGGTAGCCCGTCGAGTAGATCTGCACGCAGGTGGCGATGCCGCCGACGACCACGGCGGTGAGGGCGGCGAAGCCGTCGATGTGCAGGGCGAGTTCGATGGGGACTGAGCCGGTGGGGGTGAGTTCGGTTGCGGCGTCGACGGCCCGGTCGCCGCCCTGGCGCGCGGCGACCACGGCGGCCAGTGCGAGGGCGGTGAGCGTGGGCAGGACGGCGAGCGGACGGACGAAACCGGGGGCCGTGCGGCCCAGGAGCAGTCCGGCGATCGCGCCGAGGAACGGAAGGAGGGGGACGAGGACGGCGAGGGTGGTCGTGGTCACGCGGTGGCCTCGGCCTTCGTGACGGCCGCCCGGTTCGTGGGGGCGTCGGTGTCGGAGTCGGGGCCGACCGGCCCGCCGGTGCTGCCCGTGCCGTCGGGGTCGTGTCCCTCGGCGGTGTCGCGGAGCTTGTCGATGTCCGCGGTGCCGCGGTTGCGGTGGACGGCGAGGACGATCGCCAGACCGATGCCGATCTCGGCGGCGGCGATGGCGATGGTGAACAGGGCGAGGGCCTGACCGGAGTGCAGGGTTTCCTCGGCGGTCCTGCTGAGCCAGACGTCGAAGGCGACCAGGTTCAGATTGACGGCGTTGAGCATCAGCTCGACCGACATCAGCACCAGGATCGCGTTGCGGCGGGCGAGGACTCCGTACAGGCCGGTGCAGAAGAGGAGCGCGGACAGCACCACGGGATAGGCGAGGTGCATCAGCGGTTCCCTTCCGCGTCGCGGCGGGGGCGGGGGCTGACGGTCGGTCCGTTGGTGGCTCCGGCGGTCGTGTCCCGTGCCTCGGTTTCCCGTGTTCCGGCTCCCCGTGTTCCGGCTCCCCGTGCCGCGGCGGCCGTCTTCGCTCTGCGGGAGAGGACGATCGCGCCGACGAGAGCGGCCAGGAGGAGGACGGAGAGGGCCTCGAAGGGAAGGACCCAGTGCTGGAAGAGGCTGGCGCCGGTCACGTCGGTGGAGCCGGCGGGTGCGCCGTCCAGGTCGATCCAGGTCGTTCGGAAGGCGTCGACGACGACCCAGACCAGGGCGACGGCCGCGGCGACGGCCACGCCGAGGGCGACCCAGCAGTTGCCGGAGTCGGCGTCCGGGGAGCGGCCGATGGGCGCTCTGGTGAGCATCAGACCGAACAGAAGGAGGACGACGACCGAACCCACGTAGATGAGGACCTGCACCCAGGCGATGAACTCGGCGGTGAGCAGGAGGTACTCGACGGCGAGTCCGCCGAGGGCCACCACCAGCCACAGGGCGGCGTGCACCAGCTGCCTGGTGGTGACGGTGACGACGGCGGCGCCGAAGGTGACCAGGCCGACGAGGAGGAAGGCGATCTCCACTCCGGTCGGGGAGAGGAAGCCCTGTGTCTCGGCGGCGGTGGTGACGGTGGTGGTCGTGGCGTGCGGGACCGTGCCGGCGGCTGCGGCGAGGGTCACGACTCCTCCCCCTTCGGGTCTGTCTGCGGGTCTGGCTCCGCGCCCGGCTGCGCGTCCGGCTGCGCGCCCGGCTGCGCGTCCGGCTGCGGGTCCGGCCGGGCGGTGGCCTGGGTGGCAGCCAGTTTGTCGGCTGTCTTGCGGGCGGCGGCGATTTCCTTCGGTTCCTCGGCGGCGGGGTCGAGGGCCGGCGGGGCCGGTACCGTCCACATCCACTCGCGGAGCTTGTCGCGTTCGTGGGTGAGTTCGCGGATGTCGGTCTCGGCGTACTCGAACTCGGGTGACCAGAACAGGGCGTCGAAAGGACAGACCTCGATACAGATACCGCAGTACATGCACAGGGAGAAGTCGATGGCGAACCGGTCGAGGACGTTGCGGCTGCGGTCACGGCCGCCGGGCGTCGCCGCCGGAACGGTCTCCTTGTGGGAGTCGATGTAGATGCACCAGTCCGGGCACTCGCGGGCGCACAGCATGCAGACCGTGCAGTTCTCCTCGAACAGGCCGATCACCCCTCGGGTGCGGGGCGCGAGGTCGGGCTGGGTGTCCGGGTACTGGGCGGTGACGGATTTCTTCGTCATCGTCCGCAGGGTGACGGCCAGGCCCTTGGCCAGGCCGGAGCCGGGGAAGCCGGGAAGAGGAGCCATGGCTAGGAGATCACCACCTTGACGACGCCGGTGAGGGCGATCTGGGCGAGGGCGAGGGGAACGAGGAGGGTCCAGGACAGTTTCTGCAACTGGTCCTCGCGCAGGCGGGGATAGGTGACGCGGAGCCAGATGACGACGAAGGCGAGGACAGCGGTCTTCAGCAGGGTCCAGACCCAGCCGAGGCCGTCGGCGCCCCACGGACCGTGCCAGCCGCCCAGGAAGAGAACGGTGGTCAGGCCGCACAGGACGACGATCCCGGCGTACTCGGCGAGGAGGAAGAGCGCGAACCGCAGGCCGGTGTACTCGGTGTACGCACCGAAGATGATCTCCGAGTCGGCGACGGGCATGTCGAAGGGCGGCCGCTGGAGTTCGGCGAGCCCGGCGACGAAGAAGACGATCGCGCCGACGATCTGCCAGGGCAGCCACCACCACTCGAAGGCGTCGAGGATGCCGACGAGCGAGACGGTGCCGGCCGCCATCGCCACCGAGGCGGCGGTGAGCAGCATCGGCAGTTCATAGGCGAGGAGCTGGGCGGCGGTGCGCAGGCCGCCGAGGAGGGAGAACTTGTTGGCGGAGGCCCACCCGGCCATCAGCGAGCCGAGGACGCCCACGCCCATCACCGCGAGCACGAAGAACACGCCCGCGTCCAGCACCTGCCCGACAGCGCCCTCGCCCGGCCCGACCGGGATCGCGAGCAGGACGAGGAGGTAGGGAAGGAGGGCGACGGCAGGGGCGAGTTGGAAGACACGGCGGTCGGCACCGGCCGGAACCACGTCCTCCTTCTGCGCGAACTTGACTCCGTCGGCGACGAGTTGGGCCCAGCCGTGGAAGCCGCCCGCGTACATCGGGCCCAGGCGGCCCTGCATGTGCGCCATCACCTTGTGCTCGGTCTGACCGACGATCAGAGGGAAGGTGAGGAAGACGACGAAGACGATCAGGAGTCGCAGGGCGACATCGAGTACGTCGTTCACCGCGGGCCTCCTGAGGGAGTGTCGGGGGCCGAGGGGCCCGACTCCGGGCCGGGGTCGGGGTCCGGAACGGACTCGGGGTCCGGAGCGGGGGCGGCCTTGGGGGCGGGCCCACGCTCAGTATGTGTTTCGGCCGCGGGTTCAGCCTGTGGTTCCGGTCCCGGTTCGGGTTCGGGTTCGGGTTCGGGTTCGGTATGGGCCGGGCGGGCGTGGTGCCAGGGGGCGTCCGGGCTGCGCGGTGGGGCGGAAGGCTTGGTGCCCGATGCCCCTGTCCGGTCCGGTGCCTCCTCCGTCTCTTCCGACGCCCCGGTGGTGCCCGGCGTCCCTGTCCCGTCCGGCGCGCTGCGTGCCCGGCCGGGCCCCGTTTCGGCGGGCTTCGACGGTGACGCCTGGGGACGTTGGCTCGCGGAGCCTTCAGAGGCGCTTCGGGTGCGGCGTCCCACTGCCGGCGCTTCGGTTTCCGGCGCCTCGGGCGCGTCGGTGCCTGGGCCGGCAGCAGGGCCGACGGTGCCCTCCTCGGCTTCCGCGGCTTTCCCGGACGCGGCTGCCGTCGACTGCCCGCGCTGGGAGGCCGAACCCTCGCTCGCGCTCCGGGCACGGCGCGTCCGGGGGGCGGCCGACGGAGGCGTCCCGGGCTGGGCCGCGGGGTCGGCAGCAGGTGACCCGACCGGCGGCTCGGCAGTCGGTGACTCGGGGGCGGGCGCGACCTGTTGGCTCGCGGAACCCTCGGCCGCCGTGCGGTTCCGGCGTGGCGGCCGTGCGGGACGGCCCTCGCCCTCGGCTCCCGCAGGGGCGGCCTGGCTCGCGGAGCCCTCCGCCGCCGTACGGGTTCGGCGTACCGGGCGGTCGCCGGGTGCTCGTCCTGCGGCGGGTCCGCCCCCGGTACCGGTGGCCGCCCTGCCCGCGCCACGGGCCGGGCGGGACGGGGCTGGGGGAAGCTGCCCCTTCAGGGGGCCCCACTCGTTGGGGTCGGGGACCCCTGGGGGAAGCATCTGGCGACGCTTGGGCCCGCCGTGCTCGGACTCTCCGGGTTCCTTGGCGCCGGGCCAGGCCTTGGCGACGCGGGCGGCGAGGACGAAGTCCTTGCGCAGGGGGTGGCCCTCGAAGGTGTCCGGCAGGAGCAGGTGGTCGAGCGCCGGGTGGCCGGTGAAGTCGACGCCGAACATCTCGTACGTCTCGCGCTCGTGCCAGGCGGCCCCCGCGTAGACGCCCACGGCGGAAGGCAGCACCGGCGCCCCGTGCGGGACGGTCGTACGCAGCAGCAGGCGCCGTACCGGGGAGAGGGCCACGACGTGGGCGGTGACGCGGAAGCCCGTGCCGGGTTCGTCGACCGCGCTCAGCCAGTCGAAATACGTGCAGCCGAGCCGGTCGCGCGCGGTCTCCAGCGCCGGGAGCCAGGAGGCGGGCGGGACGTCGACGGTGAGGACGTCGTACGACTCCTCGGCTGTGGCCTCCGTACCGAACAGCTCTTCGGCGTCGGCGGGGAGCCAGCCGGCCGCGGTCATCGGTCCTCCCCCTGACCGGACCGGACCGCACCGGACTCCCCCGGCACCGGCGGCTTCACCAACCCGCTCTGCAGGGCGGCCGCGGAGGCACCCCGCCCACCGGCCCCGTACCGCTCCCCCAGCGACTCCCGCGCGATCTTCTCCTGGAGTTTCAGGATCCCCTGGAGCAGCGCCTCGGGCCGCGGCGGGCAACCGGGGACGTAGACGTCGACCGGGATGATCTGGTCGACGCCCTTGGTGACGGAGTAGGAGTCCCAGTACGGGCCGCCGCAGTTGCTGCACGCGCCGAACGAGATGACGTACTTCGGCTCGGGCATCTGCTCGTACAGGCGTTTCACCGCGGGCGCCATCTTGTCCGTGACCGTGCCGGAGACGACCATCAGGTCGGCCTGGCGCGGCCCCGGCGCGAAGGGAATGACACCGAGGCGGATGAAGTCGTGGCGGGCCATCGACGCGGCGATGAACTCGATCGCGCAGCAGGCGAGGCCGAAGTTGAAGACCCACAGCGAGTAGCGGCGGCCCCAGTTGAGGATCACCTTCATCGGCTCGGGGGCGAGCCGGGCGAGCGCGCCGAGCCTTCCGCCGCCTTCGGCGGGGAGCACGGCGGGCTCGGGAAGCAGCACCGGTCCGGAAGCCGGGCCCGGGACCGGCCCGGAAGCCGCGCCGGAGCCCGGGCGCGCGCCCGACGGGGTGGCGGCGCCCGGTGAGTCGGTGGGGGTCACGTCCATGTCAGGACGCCCTTCTTGTATGCGTACAGCAGGCCGACGGCGAGGAAGCCGAGGAAGATGAACATCTCCACGAGCGTGGTCGCGCCGTAGCCGTCGGCGGCGAAGACGGTCGCCCAGGGGAAGAGGAAGATCGAGTCGACAGCGAAGATCACGTAGAGGAAGGCGTAGACGTAGTAGCGGACCTGCGTGTGGGCCCAGCCCTCCCCGACGGGGTCGACTCCGCACTCGTACGTCATGAGCTTCTCGGGCGTGGGCACCACCGGCCGCAGCAGGCGTCCCGCGCCGAAGGCGAAGGCGACGAACAGCACGCCGACGACGGCGAGCAGTCCGACGACCGAGTACCCCTGGAAGTAGTCGGCCGCCACGACCTGGCTCGAAGCGATCACGGTGGCCGGATCACTGCCGGTCGTACCGAAGCCGGTCGCGCCGAAGTCGGCCATGCCGATGGCGGCCGGGTCGAAGCCGGTCGGATCGACGCCGGTCGGTTGCCGCACGTCCGCCCCTCGCTGTTCGACGATCTGCACGCACGGGAGTCTAGGCCCTGATAAGTGCCCTGTAAGCAGCTCGTCGTCCCTGGTGCCAGGGGTGGGGATTTCCCCCGTGGATATCAGGGGCCCACCTCATGGCGCGGACCCCCGTGGCCGGGCACGCTATGACACATGACCGAGCCCTCCCCTTCCTCCGACGACCGCCCGCCACCGGCGCGTCTCGCCTACGACCGGCACACCTGGAAGGAGATCGCCCACCTCCTGGCGAACCTTCCGGTGTCGCTGGTGGGTTTCACCTACGTCGTGACCGTGCTGCTCCTGGGCCTCGGGCTGACCGTCACCGTGGTCGGGTTCCCGCTGCTCGCGGCAGGTCTGATGGGGACGCGACTGCTGGGCAGGGGCGAGCGGGCGCGGGCCAGGGCGCTGCTCGGGGTGCGGGTGGAGGAGCCGAGCCGGCTGCCGCTGCACGGTGCCGGAGGGTTCCTGCCACGGCTGTGGATGGCGCTGAAGGACCCGGTGGGCTGGCGCACGGCGCTGTACGAGGTGATACGCCTGCCGTGGGGCGTCGTCACCTTCACCGTGACGCTGGCCTCGCTGTTCGTGCTGTGGCCGGTGCTGCCGTTCATCGCGCGCGGGCTGGCCAACGCCGACCGGGCGATGGTGCGCGGTCTGCTGTCGCCGTCCGACGAGCTGGAGCGGCGTATAGCCGAGTTGGAGTCCGACCGGGGCGTCGTGGTCGACACGGCCGCGGCGGATCTGCGGCGCATCGAGCGCGACCTGCACGACGGGGCACAGGCCCGGCTGGTGAACCTGGCCATGGGGCTGGGCCTGGCCAAGGAGAAGCTGCCGGAGGATCCCGACGCGGCGGCGTCGATGGTCGAGGAGGCGCACGGCGAGGTGAAACTGGCGTTGCAGGAGCTGCGGGACCTGGCCCGCGGCATCCATCCCGCGGTCCTGACCGACCGCGGTCTCGACGCGGCCCTGTCGTCGGTCGCCTCGCGCTGCACGGTGCCGGTGAGGGTGACGGTCGATCTCACCGAGCGGCCGGCCGCGGCCATCGAGGGCATCGCCTACTTCACCGTCTCGGAGCTGCTGCAGAACGTCAGCAAGCACAGCGCCGCGCGTACGGCCTCGGTCGAGGTGTGGCGTTCGGCCGGCCGCCTGCTCATCCAGGTGGAGGACGACGGCCGCGGCGGCGCGAGCCTGGACGGCGGCACGGGGATGCGGGGGCTCGCCGACCGGCTGGGGGCGGTCGACGGTCTGTTCGTCGTGAAGTCGCCGGAGGGCGGCCCGACGACGGTGACGGCGGAGCTGCCGTGGCGGGACCGCTCCGGCACCCTCGCCGAGGACACACGGACGCCCACGCCCACACGGAACTCCGTACGGCCGGCCACGTAACCGCGCGCCCCACGTGTCCGCGCGCGACTCAACCCGCGCCCGCACGGCCGTCCGCCCCGGTCGGAGGTAGGGAAAACCCCCCGTCCAAGACTGCGACGTGCTCCATGGCCCGCCGGCCTGCTGCGAAGGAGTCTGGGGATACGACAGCACAGCCGCCGGACGAGGAGAAGGACGACGCCGATGGCCACCGAGTACGGACAGGGCTACGGGCTCTGCAGCACGCCCGCCGGGCACCCCGGGCACCCCGGGGACGCCGGGAGGGCCGGTGAGCGGCGGCACCGGGTGCCGGCGGTACTGCGGGCGCCGGTCGAGGGACGGACCTGGCGCGAGCTGGTGTACGTCCTGCTGAGTCTGCCGATCAGCGTGCTGCTCTTCACCTACGCGGTCACGATGGTGTCGCTGGGTGCCGGTCTGCTGGTGACGTTCCTCGGCGTACCGGTGCTGGCCGCCGGGCTCGCCGGATGCCGCGGGTTCGGGGCGCTGGAGCGGATGCGGGCGCGGGGGCTGCTGGGCCTGGACGTGGCCGAGCCGGAGCCGCTGCGGGTGAAGCGCCGGGGGTTCATGGCCTGGATGGGGGCGGTGCTGAAGAGCGGCGCCTCGTGGCGGTCGCTGCTGTACGCGGTGCTGCACCTGCCGTGGGCGGTGTTCGCCTTCGCCGTCTCGGTGACCGTCTGGTCGATCGGCTGGTCGCTGCTGACGTATCCCCTGTGGTTCTGGGTCTTCCCGATGTACGCCGGTCAGGACGGAATACAGCTGTACGGTGACGGGCAGCACCAGATCTATCTGGACAACCCGTTCGAGATCACGGTGACCGCGCTGATCGGACTGCTGTTCACCATCGCCACGCCGTGGATCGTGCGGGCGCTGACCATGGTGGACCGGCTGCTGGTGCACGGGCTGCTCGGGCCGTCCCGGCTGGCGACGCGAGTGGTGGAGCTGGAGTCGGACCGGGGCGCCGTGGTGGACACGGCGGCGGCGGACCTGCGGCGCATCGAGCGCGATCTGCACGACGGGGCACAGGCCCGGCTGGTGGCGCTGGCCATGGACCTGGGGCTGGCGAAGGAGAAGCTGCGGGAGGACCCGCAGGCCGCGGCGCACATGGTGGACGAGGCGCACGGCGAGGTGAAGACGGCGCTGCAGGAGCTGCGGGACCTCGCACGCGGCATCCACCCGGCCGTGCTGACCGACCGGGGCCTTGACGCGGCTCTGTCGTCGGTGGCCTCCCGGTGCACGGTCCCGGTACAGGTCGACGTGGATCTGACGGAGCGTCCGGCGCCGGCGATCGAGGGCATCGCCTACTTCACCGTCTCGGAGCTGCTGCAGAACATCAGCAAGCACGCGCGGGCGACCCGGGCGACCGTGGAGGTGTGGCGGACGGAGAACCGGCTGATGGTGCAGGTCGAGGACAACGGCGTGGGGGGCGCCGACGTGTCCGGGGGTTCCGGACTGGCCGGTCTTGCGGAGCGGCTGGACGCGGTGGACGGAATCCTGGTGGTCGACTCCCCGGCCGGGGGCCCGACCCGGGTGACGGCGGAGCTGCCCTGGCGGGCGGATCGGACGCGGTGGGCAGGTGAGCGCGCCGGCGGGTGAGCAGGCCGGCGTCACCCGGGTCGGCAGGCCGGCGCATGAGCGCGTGAGTGACGGCTGAAGGTACAGAAGGCCGGCAGATGTGCGGGTGCGGGCGGTGGGCCCGTACCCGCACACACTCCCGCACCAGGAAATTGCACCTGCCCCGTACCAGGACATGCCCCTGCGACCGGTGCGGGCCCTGCCCGTGAAGACTTCTCTCGCGTCACCCCTCCGCATTGCCCACCGGATGCTGGGATGCTGGTCCCGTCAACCGGACCCGCCGTACGGGCGGGCCCGGATGAGGGGCGTGGGGGCCGAGGGTTCATGGAGGACAGAGTGCGTGTGGTCATCGCCGAGGATTCAGTGCTGCTGCGGGAGGGCCTGACCCGGCTGCTGACCGACCGGGGGCACGATGTCGTGGCCGGGGTCGGCGACGGCGACGCGCTGATCAAGACGATCACCGAGCTGAACGATCGGGGGGAGCTGCCGGACGTCGTGGTGGCCGACGTACGGATGCCGCCGACGCACACCGACGAGGGCGTGCGGGCCGCCGTCCAGCTGCGCAAGACGCATCCGGATGTCGGGGTGCTGGTGCTGTCGCAGTACGTGGAGGAGCGCTACGCCACGGAGCTGCTCGCCAACTCCAGCCGGGGCATCGGCTACCTGCTCAAGGACCGGGTGGCCGAGGTACGGGAGTTCGTGGACGCGGTGGTGCGCGTGGCCGGGGGCGGTACGGCCCTGGACCCCGAGGTCGTCGCGCAGCTGCTCGGCCGCAGCCGCAAGCAGGACGTTCTCGCGGGACTCACCCCGCGGGAGCGGGAGGTCCTGGGGCTGATGGCGGAGGGGCGAACGAACTCGGCGATCGCCCGGCAGCTGGTGGTGAGCGACGGGGCCGTGGAGAAGCACGTCAGCAACATCTTCCTGAAGCTGGGGCTGTCCCCGAGCGTCGGCGATCACCGCCGGGTGCTCGCGGTCCTGACCTACCTCAAGCCCTGAACCGGAACCTCCCGACCCACTTACGGGTGCCGTCGGCGGGCGAGGGCTGACGCCGGTGGCCGACGGCTGAACCGCCGGCGGGCGGGCGGCGTCCTGGATGGCAAGGGCCGGCGGGTCGGCGACCAGGGGGAATCCGGGCAGGAGGCGTGAGGCGTCGGCACTCTTCACGTCGCACCGACGCCTCGCGGGAAGACCGCGGGGGTGGCCGCGGGACATCTCGAAGTCGTGCCCAAGATGCGAATGACCCGAGGAAGGCGACCCTTACGGACGTAGGGTTGATCCAGGGACGGCCCGCAGGAGGGCCGGTCCCGGACAGCCGCCCTCGAGGAGGTCCAGTTCAGTGACCAGTCAGGTCAGCAGCCCAGCGGAGCAGGCCGACGGAACAGTCCTAGGAGAGCAGCGCAAAGCGGCGGGCACGAAGGACGTCCGCCGTCTGGACCGGGTGATCATCAGGTTCGCGGGGGACTCGGGTGACGGTATGCAGCTCACCGGTGACCGCTTCACCTCGGAGACGGCCTCCTTCGGCAACGATCTGTCGACCCTGCCGAACTTCCCCGCCGAGATCCGTGCCCCGGCCGGCACCCTGCCGGGTGTCTCGTCCTTCCAGCTCCACTTCGCCGACCACGACATCCTCACTCCCGGTGACGCGCCGAACGTGCTGGTGGCGATGAACCCGGCCGCGTTGAAGGCGAACATCGGGGACCTGCCGCGCGGCGCGGAGATCATCGTCAACACGGACGAGTTCACCAAGCGGGCGATGCAGAAGGTCGGCTATGCGAGCAACCCGCTGGAGGACGGCTCGCTCGACGGCTACAGCCTCCATCCGGTGCCGTTGACGACGCTGACGGTCGAAGCGCTGAAGCAGTTCGACCTCAGCCGCAAGGAGGCCGAGCGCAGCAAGAACATGTTCGCGCTCGGTCTGCTGAGCTGGATGTACCACCGGCCCACCGAGGGCACGGAGAGGTTCCTGAACTCGAAGTTCGCCAAGAAACCGGACATCGCGGCGGCCAACATCGCCGCGTACCGGGCGGGCTGGAACTTCGGGGAGACGACGGAGGACTTCGCCGTCTCCTACGAGGTGGCCCCGGCCGCCACGGCGTTTCCGCCGGGCGTGTACCGGAACATCTCCGGCAACCTGGCCCTGGCGTACGGCCTGATCGCGGCGTCCCGGCAGGCGGATCTGCCGCTGTTCCTGGGGTCGTACCCGATCACGCCGGCCTCTGACATCCTGCACGAGCTGAGCCGGCACAAGAACTTCGGCGTGCGGACCTTCCAGGCCGAGGACGAGATCGCCGGCATCGGTGCCGCACTGGGGGCGGCTTTCGGCGGTTCGCTGGCGGTGACGACGACCAGTGGTCCCGGGGTGGCGCTGAAGTCCGAGACGATCGGTCTCGCGGTGTCGCTGGAGCTGCCGCTGCTGATCGTGGACATCCAGCGTGGCGGCCCGTCCACGGGCCTGCCCACCAAGACCGAGCAGGCGGACCTGCTCCAGGCGATGTACGGGCGCAACGGCGAGGCGCCGGTCCCGGTGGTCGCACCGCGTACGCCGGCCGACTGCTTCGACGCGGCGCTCGAGGCGGCCCGGATCGCGCTGGCCTACCGGACGCCGGTGTTCCTGCTCTCCGACGGCTACCTGGCCAACGGCAGCGAGCCGTGGCGCATCCCGGACGCGGAGGAGCTGCCGGACCTGAGAGTGCGGTTCGCGCAGGGCCCCAACCACACGATGGACGACGGAACCGAGGTGTTCTGGCCGTACCAGCGGGACCCGCACACACTGGCCCGGCCGTGGGCGATCCCGGGCACACCGGGTCTGGAGCACCGGATCGGCGGCATCGAGAAGCAGGACGGCACGGGCAACATCTCGTACGACCCGGCCAACCACGACTTCATGGTGCGCACCCGGCAGGCGAAGATCGACGGCGTCGACGTCCCCGATCTGGAGGTCGACGACGCGGCCGGCGACGCCAGGGTCCTGGTGCTCGGCTGGGGGTCCACCTACGGGCCGATCACCGCGGCCGTACGGCGCATCAGGGGCGCAGGGGGCACGGTCGCGCAGGCCCATCTGCGCCACATCAACCCCTTTCCGCGGAATCTGGGAGAGGTCCTGAAGCGCTACGAGAAGGTGGTCGTACCCGAGATGAACCTCGGTCAGCTCGCGACCCTGATCCGGGCGAAGTACCTGGTCGACGCCCACTCCTACAACCAGGTCAACGGCATGCCGTTCAAGGCGGAGCAGCTTGCCGAGGCGCTGAAGGAGGCCATCGATGACTGAGACGACGACAGGCGGCCCGTCCCCCCTCGGCGACTCCCCCCTCGGAGACCCTCCGTTCGGCGAGGCGCTCGCCCTGGTGCCCAAGGCCGAGGGCAAGCAGTCGATGAAGGACTTCAAGTCCGACCAGGAGGTGCGCTGGTGCCCCGGCTGCGGCGACTACGCCGTCCTGGCCGCCGTGCAGGGCTTCATGCCCCAGCTCGGGCTGGCGAAGGAGAACATCGTCTTCGTCTCCGGCATCGGCTGTTCGTCCCGGTTCCCGTACTACATGAACACCTACGGGATGCATTCCATCCACGGCCGCGCCCCCGCGATCGCGACGGGCCTGGCGACGTCCCGGCGCGACCTGAGCGTGTGGGTCGTCACCGGTGACGGGGACGCGTTGTCCATCGGCGGCAACCATCTGATCCACGCGCTGCGGCGTAACGTCAATCTGAAGATCCTGCTGTTCAACAACCGGATCTACGGCCTGACCAAGGGCCAGTACTCGCCGACGTCCGAAATCGGCAAGATCACCAAGTCGACGCCGGTGGGTTCGCTGGACGCGCCCTTCAACCCGGTGTCGCTGGCGATCGGCGCGGAGGCGTCCTTCGTGGCCCGTACGGTCGACTCGGACCGCAAGCATCTGACCGAGGTGCTGCGGCAGGCCGCCGCCCATCCGGGCACCGCCCTGGTCGAGATCTACCAGAACTGCAACATCTTCAACGACGGCGCCTTCGAGATCCTCAAGGACCGGCAGCAGGCCGAGGAGGCGGTGATCCGGCTGGAGCACGGCAGCCCGATCCGCTTCGGTGGTGAGGGATGCGCGAAGGGCGTCGTCCGGGACCGGGCCACCGGTGACCTGAAGGTGGTCGCGGTGACGCCGGAGAACGAGGCGGAGATCGTGGTCCACGACGCGCACTCGGCGTCCCCGACCACCGCGTTCGCGCTGTCCCGGCTCGCCGATCCGGACACCCTGCACCACACTCCGATCGGTGTCTTCCGCTCCGTGGACCGCCCGGTCTACGACACGCTGATGGCCGAGCAGTTGGACGCCTCCGTCGAGCAGCACGGCAAGGGCGACCTCGGCGCGCTGCTGGCGGGCAACGACACGTGGACGGTCGTCGGCTGAGCGGCAACCACTGAAAGCCGAAGTCCCGCACGGGGCCCGGACGCTTCAGGGCGTCCGGGCCCCGTCGCGTTCCCGCCGGGCTCGGCCGTACGTCTCCACCGGGCCTCGTCGCGCGCCTACCGGGCCTCGTCGCGCGTCCGCCGGGCCTCGTCGTACGCCTGGCGGGCGTCCCGCACGTCGTCCATGCGCCGCTCGGTCCACAGGGCCAGCGCGCGCACCTGTTCGGCGACCTCGCGCCCCAGGTCGGTGAGGGAGTAGTCGACGCGCGGCGGGATCACCGGTTTGGCGTCACGATGGACGAGGCCGTCGCGCTCCAGCGTCTGGAGGGTCTGGGTGAGCATCTTCTCGCTGACCCTGCCGATCGCCCGGCGCAGCTCGCTGAAGCGGTAGGGCCGCTCCTGGAGCCGGATCAGCACGAGCACCCCCCAGCGGCTCGTCACGTGCTCCAGGACCAGGCGCTGCGGGCACATCGTCTCCTGCCCGCTCCACAGCGGCCCGAGAAAAGGCGCCGGTGCAGGCGCCGGGGGCACGGACACACGCTCACTTACCGTCATGCCAGTACCTTACTTCAAAGTGGGTACTTACAAAAAGTTAGCGTAAGTCCTAGCGTTGACGGCACCGCACCCCACAAGGAGTTCTGATCATGAGCATCGTCGTCACCGGAGCCACCGGACACCTCGGCCGCCACGTCGTGGAGCAGTTGCTGGAGAGGGTTCCGGCCGGACAGGTCACCGCCGTCGTCCGCAGCCCGGAGAAGGCCGCCGGCCTGGCGGAGCGCGGCGTGCGGCTCGCGGTCGCCGACTACAGCGCCCCCGAGACCTTCGACGGAGTGTTCGCGGCGGGCGACAAGGTGCTGCTGATCTCGGGCAACGAGTTCGACAAGGGCCGGGTACAGCAGCACCGGGTGGTCATCGAGGCCGCCAAGGCGGCCGGTGTCGCCCTGCTCGCCTACACCAGCGCCCCCAGAACACTGACCGCCGCGCTCGCCGACGACCACCGCGGCACCGAGAAGGCCCTGCTGGACTCCGGCGTGCCGTACGTCCTGCTGCGCAACGGCTGGTACCACGAGGTCTACACCGAGAACCTCGCCCCGGTACTGGAGCACAACGCGGTCGTCGCCGCCGCCGGCGAGGGCCGCATCTCCTCCGCCGCGCGCGCCGACTACGCCGCGGCCGCGGTCGCCGTACTGACCGGCGAGGGCCACGAGAACAAGACGTACGAGCTGGGCGGCGACGAGGCGTGGAGCCTCGCCGAGTACGCGGCCGAGCTGAGCCGGCAGACCGGCAGGGAGATCGCCTACAAGCCGGTCACGGTCGAGGAACTCACCGGCATCCTGGCCGGTGCCGGACTGCCCGGGCCGGTGGCCGCCATCTTCGCCGGTGTGGACGCCTCCATCGAGAAGGGTGAACTGGTCGTCACCAGTGGCGACCTGGCCCGTCTGGCCGGCCGGCCGGCCACGCCGCTCGCGGACGCCGTCGCCGCCGCGCTGAAGGGCTGACCTCCGCGCGGGCCCGCGGCCCGGACACACCCCTGCCTGTCATGACCGTATTCCGATACGGGCATGACAGGCAGGGGTGTGCGGCGTTACCGTCGTCCGGGCGGCCGTCGGCCGCCCGGACGGCACACGTCAAACGCCCCGGACGCAGCAGGTGAGAAGGAGGACCCGTGACCGAGAAGTCGGCCAACGAGCGGCGCAAGGGACTGCTGAACGGCTTCGCGGCATACGGCATGTGGGGACTCGTCCCCCTCTTCTGGCCCCTCCTCACGCCCGCGGGGGCCGTGGAGATCCTGGCCCACCGGATGGTCTGGTCGCTGTTGTTCGTGGGCGCCGCCCTGCTCGTCGTGCGCCGCTGGGCCTGGCTCGGGGAACTGCTGCGGCAGCCCCGTCGGCTGGCCCTGATCACGGTCGCCGCGGCGGTCATCACCGTGAACTGGGGCGTCTACATCTGGTCGGTGAACTCCGGCCACGTCGTCGAGGCCTCCCTCGGCTACTTCATCAACCCGCTGGTCACCATCGCCATCGGCGTACTGCTGCTGAAGGAACGGCTGCGGCCCGTGCAGTGGACGGCGGTCGGGGTCGGCTTCGCCGCGGTGCTCGTCCTCACCATCGGCTACGGCCGCCCGCCGTGGATCTCGCTCTGCCTCGCCTTCTCCTTCGCCGTCTACGGGCTGGTGAAGAAGAAGGTCAACCTCGGCGGCATCGAGTCGCTGGCCGCCGAGACGGCCATCCAGTTCCTGCCCGCGCTCGGCTATCTGCTGTGGCTGGGAAGCCAGGGCGGTTCCACGTTCGGCACGGAGGGCGTGGGACACGCGGCGCTGCTCGCCGCCACCGGGATCGTCACCGCGCTCCCCCTGGTCTGCTTCGGCGCCGCCGCGATCCGTGTGCCGCTGTCCACGATGGGGCTGCTCCAGTATCTGGCCCCGGTGTTCCAGTTCCTGCTCGGCATCCTCTACTTCAAGGAGGCCATGCCGCCCGAGCGCTGGGCCGGGTTCGCCCTGGTGTGGCTGGCGCTCGTACTGCTGACCTGGGACGCGCTGCACACCGCCCGTCGCTCCGCCCGCGCGCTCACCAAGGAGCGGGCGAGGGTGGCGGCGGCAACGGCGGCCGCCACGGCCGGTGCGGCCACGGCGGTCGCCGCCGTGGCGACGCCCCCCGTGGAGCCGGCGGGGGATGCGGCTGATGTGGTGGATGCGGTGGGCACGGTGGATGCGCCGGCAGTCAGGCCGTAGGGCGGCTCGGAGCGCTTGAATGGCTCCATGACGCAGCCACCGGCATCACCCTCTCCCGACGGTCCCACCGATCCCGCCACCCCCGCCGCTCCCGTGCACTGGAAGCTCGTCATCGACGCGGCCGACCCGCACGTACAGGCCGATTTCTGGGCCGCCGCCCTCGGGTACACGGTCGAGGACCACAGCGCACTCGTCGAGAAGCTGCTCGGTCTGGGCGCCGTACCGGTTGAGCTGACCACCGAGCAGCACGGCCGGGCCGCCCGGTGTGACCTGGCCGCGGTACGGCACCCCGACGACCCGTACCAGGAGGAGAGCGGCACCGGACTGGGACGGCGGCTGCTGTTCCAGCGGGTGCCGGAGTCGAAGACGGCCAAGAACCGGCTCCACCTCGCCCCGCACCCCGGCGAGGGGCGCCGCGAGGCGGAGGTGGCACGGCTGGAGCGGCTCGGGGCGAGGGTGCTGCGGCGCGTGGAGGAACCGTCCGGTTCCTGGACGGTGATGACGGACCCGGAAGGCAACGAGTACTGCGTGCACTGAGGCCTTCACGGCCCGGGGGAGCCCCGCTCGCTCACCCGTGGTGGGCGCGGGCCCGGTCGGACAGGCGGGCCATGCGGGCGCGGGCGGACTCCAGTTCCTCGATCTCGTCGGCGGCCGGACCGCCCTCGGTGGCGAGTTCGGTCCACCGCTCGATCAGGTCGCGCCCCAGTTCCAGCCCGCGCAGCGGGTCGCGCACCGCGCGCCAGGCGGTGGCCGCGCTGCGGACGTTGCCGTAGGCGGCCTCCGCGTCGCCCGTCCGGCGGTGGATACCGGCGAGGTCGAGGGAGAGCCGGAAGGCGTGCAGCGGCTCGTCACCGAGGTAGGCGATGTACGCGGTCAGTTCGCGCAGCCGGAGCACCTCGGGATGCTCGGGCCCCAGCGTCTGCGAGGCCTCGGTCACCGTCTCCCCGGCCAGTCGCGCCGCGGTGTCGATCCGGCCCGCCCGGACTGCGTCGTTGATCAGGCCCACGGGCTCTGCCAGATGGGTCTCGCCCGGTACGGCCGGCGGCTCGTCACCGAGCATCGCCTCCGCCACGGCGTCGAAGCCGCGGGGCGGGATCGGTTTGGGATCGGGGTCGCTGCCGCTGCCGGTGCCGGTGCCGAACACGGCTTCCGGAAGCGGTTCGGGCGTCCGGGGACGGCCGGCTTGCGGCCCCGGGCCGGTCGGTGTCCGGTCGGCCCGGGGCAGCGGGCCCGTCGGCCGGTCGGCCGCCGAGGGCAGGGGGCTCGGTATCCGGTCGGCCGGGGAGAGCGGGGGTGCCGGATGCCTCGGGGGTGCCGACGGGGTCCCGGGGAGGCTGTCCGCTTCGGGGGCGGGGTGCGGCCGCGCGTCCATGGGCGGGGGCGGGCCGAACTCACCGGTCGGCGGCGCGACCGTTCCCAAAGGCGCTGCGCCCGTCGCAGCCCCGGGCACCGGCCGCAGCCGGAAGGTGGGGGCGGAGTCCCGTACGGGGTCGGGCGCCGGATCCAGGGCTGGGGCCGGGGTCGACGCCCGTGCCGGGATCGGCGCCGGGGGCGGGTCCGGTACGGGGCGCAGGACGTGGGTGGACCGGTCGTGCCCGGGACGCGGGGGCGGAACGGCGACCGGTCCCGGGGCCGGGGCTGCGGAGAAGGGGGCGGCGGCGTGCGGCACGGCCGCCGATTCCTCCGGAGCCACGTCCCGGCCCGGCACATGGACCGGCCCCGGCTCCGGCTCGGACCCCGACGCGGGCTCCGCCCTCGGCTCCGGCTCCGGTTTCATCGGCGCCGGCTCCCCCGTGAAGCGGCTGGCGCCGTCCGGGTCGACCTGGAGGGGGACGACGTAGCCGATGCGCTCGTCGTGGATGGTGGCCAGGACGGCACGCCCCGAGGCGAGGGCGATGCGGTGGAGCCGGTTCAGCACGGCATGCTGAACCTCCTCACCGGGTCCGGCGACCACCAGTACCCCGTCGACGGACGCACTCCGCGTGCCCGCGCCGCCCCCCGCGGCGACGGGTATACGGACGTCGATCGGCACTGCCGCAAGGTGCGCCGCGTGTGCGGCCTGCTGCTGTTCCCGCTTCTTCTCGCGGCTGAGTCGCGCCATCGTTCCCTCGTTCGGGTCGTGAACCTACCGACGAGTCTGTCCGCCGACCCCTGTTTCTCACGTCACCGCGTTGTCACAGGCTCGTCCCAACGGCCGGCATGAGGACCGGGGGTGGCGAGGCAGGGGAACGGGCATGCGTACGGGCATGCGACAGGGACCGGAGATCTGGATCCGGGGACCGGTGGGAGTGCCGGAACCGGGCCCGCCGGAGCGCGCCCACGCCCGGGCTGCGCCCCTGCGCTTCTCCTGGGTCGGCCTCCATGGCGACGCCGGGGTCTCCACGCTCGCCGCGGTGCACGGTGGTCACGACAGCGGCCGTGCCCGGCCCGGACCGGCCGATCCGCAGTCGGTGCTGCTCGTCGCCCGGACGCAGGCGTCCGGTCCGGAGACCGTCGTCCCGGCCGTGGAGATGTTCCGGCACGGGGAGGTCCCGTACGGGTTCGGTCTCGATGCCGTCGTCCCGGCGGCGGACGCGCCGGATCGCCTGCCGCGCTCCCTCGCCCGGCGGATCCGGCACCTCGAACCGGTGACCGACGTCTACCGCGTGCCGTGGGTGCCCGCGTGGCGCCCGGGCCGCCTGAGTGGCCGGCTGCCGCGCGAGCCCGAGCCGCTGTCCCGCCCGACGGGATCGACGCGCTGAGCGGCGGCCGGGACGCCACTCGGGCTTCGGCTTCGGTGGCGGAGATCGCCTCCGCGGTGCGCACGGGGACGGTGCGGGCCGTCGATGTGGTCGCGGAGGCGCTGGAGCGGATCGAGCGGGCCGATCCGGTGCTGTGCGCGTTCACCGAGGTGTGGGCCGAGGAGGCGTTGCGGCGGGCGGGTGAGGTGGACGCCCTGATCGAGGCGGGCCCGCCGCATCCGCCGCATCCGTCGTATCCGCCACTTTTGCCGCCTCCGTCCGGCCCGAGCGTGGGCGAGGGGCCCGGGGCTCGCGCGTGGCTGCCGCTGGCCGGGGTGCCCGTCGCCGTCAAGAAGGGGCGGCACGGACTGCGGGCGGCGGGGCCGCTGCTCGCGGCCGGCTGTGTCGCGGTGGGTGCCACCGCGGTACCCGGGCCCGGCACCCCCTGGCAGACCTGGGGTCTCGGGGCGCGCGGACGGACCGTCAATCCGTGGCGGGCCGACCGTACGCCGGGCGGTTCCTCGGCCGGGGCCGCGGTCGCGGTGGCGTCGGGCCTGGTGCCGCTGGCGACGGGCAGCGACGGCGCGGGGTCGGTACGCATTCCGGCGGCGTGGTGCGGGGTCGTCGGGCTCAAGGTCACCAACGGCCTGCTTCCGTCGCCCGACCGCACGGGTCTCGCGGCGCCCGGAGTCCTCGCCCGTACGGCGGCCGACGCGGCGGCCTGGTGGCGGGCGGTGTCACCGACGCCCACCGGCGTCGGTGCGCGGCCGTCCCTCCCGCGCACCGCCGTCTGGTCCCCCGGCCTCGGCTTCGCCGGTCCCGATCCGGAGCCCCTGGCGCTGGCACGGGCGGCGGTCGACCGGCTCGTCGACGCCGGAGCCGTACGGCTCGTACGGCCGCCGGCACCGCCGCTGCTCCTGGACCCCGCCCCGGCCTGGCTCGCCCTGCGCAACCCCGGCACGGCGCCCTCCGGCCTCGTCGACGCCCACCGCGTCCGGGCGGAGAACGACCGGCGCCTGGCCCGCCTCTTCACCCGCGCCGAGCTGCTGCTGACACCCACCGCGCCCACCGCGCCGCACGGCCACGAAGGGCCGGGGGACATCTACTCCACCGCGCTCACCTGGGCGTTCAACCTGAGCGGGCACCCGGCGCTGAGCCTGCCCGCCGGGTTCGGCACCGACGGCTGCCCGGCCGGGCTCCAACTGGTGGCACCGCACGGGCGGGAGGCACTGCTGCTCGCCGTGGCAGGGGCCGCGGAGAAGCCGAGCGGCGGAGAAACCGGGCAACGGAGGAGCTGAGCGGCCGAGAGCCGGGGACCTCCCTCGGAATCCCCTTGGACATTTACTTGCTCATGCATATGATGCACATGCTTGTAGTTGGCGCACGCCAACCATCTGGAGGGTGACCATGACACGCCGTTTCCTCTTCGTCCTGGGGAGCGCCCGACGCGACGGCAACTCCGCGCTGCTGGCCCGCCGGGCCGCCGAACAGCTGCCCGCGGGTACGGAGCAGCGCTGGATCGACCTCGCCGACCATCCGCTGCCCGACTTCGAGGACCTCCGCCACGACAGCGACCACGTCCGCCCCACGGAGGGTGACGTCGCCCTGCTGCTCGACGCCACCGTCGCGGCGACGGACGTGGTGATCGTCTCTCCGCTGTACTGGTACTCGGTGTCCGCGCAGACCAAGCGCTACCTGGACCACTGGTCTGGCTGGCTGCGCACCCCCGGCCTGGACTTCGAGGCGACGATGGCGGGGCGCACGCTCTGGGGCGTCACGGCGCTCGCGGACGACGAGCCGGCGGTCGCCGACCCGCTGGTCGGCGCGCTCCACCACTCCGCCGCCTACCTGGGCATGCGTTTCGGCGGGGTGCTCCTCGGCAACGGCAGCAGGCCGGGGGACGTACTGAAGGACAACAAGGCACTGACCCGCGCCAAGACGTTCTTCGCACAGGACGCGCCCCTCGCCCGCTTCCCGTACGAGGCCGGCTGACCCGGCCGGTCCCGGCCGGAGAGGAAGCCGTACAGGGCGGGCCCCTCGATGAGGGCCCCGACCCGCGGGAGCACGGCGCGCGGCATGGGCCGTCCAAGAACGTGCGCCGTGCCCGAGGTGGGCCCGATCAGGCCCCTCAGCATGCGGATGGTGGTGGTCTTGCCGGAGCCGTTGGGACCGAGGAGCCGAAGACGATGCCCGCCGGGACGGTCGGATCGAGGCCGTCGACGGCGGGCCGTCCACCGCGGTAGCGCTTGGTGAGGGCACGGGTGACGATGACGCCGTCACCCGTACTCTGCGTGGCGGACGCCTCACCCATCGGCTCCCTCGCCCCCTGTCGTGCCGCTGCCCGGGTTACTTCGCCTCGTTGGCCGCCTTCACCAGCGTGTCCTTGGTGACGGTGCCCACGTAGACCTTGCCGTCCTCGGTGAACAGGGCGTTGACCAGGCGGGTGCTGAACACGGTGCCCGTGCCGAACTCGCCCTTCACCTGGTCGCCGAGCGAGCCGAGGAAACCGTCGAGGTCGCCTTCTCCGGAGCCGGTCGGCAGAGCGCCCTCGGCTCCGGTGTCGAAGGTGGCGACGGAGTTCCAGCCCTCGCCGAGCACCTTCAGCCCGTCGAGGCCCTTGGCCAGGTCCTTCTCGGACTTCGGGGCGCCCTCCGGCTTCCCGTGCTCCCTGCCCTTCTCGCCACTGCCCTTCTCACCGCCGTCCAGCTCGCCCTCCTCGGTCACCTTGGCGCCCTTGGGCGGGGTGAAGTCGAAGGTCGACGCGGCCGGCCGGTCGAAGCCGACCTTGGTGAAGCCGACGTCCACGACGGCGGCACCGCCGCTCGCCGGGGTCAGCGTGAACTTCAGCGGCGTACCGGTCCTGTGGTCCACCGCGATGCTGATGGCGCCGACCGTGGAGCCGGACTGCCTGGGCTTGACGACCAGCTTGTACGCGTCCCGGCCGGCCACCTGCGCGGTGCCGTCGACGGTGACGGACGTGGTGTCCTCGACCGACTTCAGCGCCTCCTCGGCGAAGTCCTTCGGCGTGGCCGGGGGCCGGTCCCGGTCCTCGGCCCCGGCGGACTCGTCGGTGGTGCCGTGGAAGACCTCGTTGGACTCGCTGTCGTAGCCCCAGACGTCCTCGCCGTTGTGTATCAGGCTGTACTCGGACGCGTTCCCGAGCAGCGACACCTTCTGCCGGTCGGGGCCGTCGGCCGCGACACGCAGGGTGTGCGTGCCGGACGCCAGCTCGGTGAGCCTGGCCGTCGGGTCGGCGGAGGAACCGCCGTCCCCACCCTGGCCCATGGCGCCGGAGGCCAGGCTGCTCTCCAGGCCGCCGAGGTCCGGCAGCCCGAGGTCGGTGGTGATCTTCACGGTGCCGGACAGCTGCTCGACGTCCGACTGGGCGATCTTCTCGATGAGCTGCGCGGCGGTGATCTTCGGCAGGTCCGGGTCGCCGGAGTCGGCGATCGCGGGGACGAGCCCGATGGTCGCGGCCGCCACTCCCATCACCGTGACCGGGACGACGTACCGCGCGGCCCTGCGCCGGCCCGCGCCCCGCCCGTCGGCCTCGCCGGCCTGACGAGCGGTCGTCGTGTCATCGGATTCGTACGGTGCCATGTGTGCCCTACCTCCGTGGTCGGCGGCGGCCTGCGTCTCGTGTCGCTCGCACCAGTCACACCCTGAGCCGCCATCCTCACCCGAATCGGTGAGGAGTGGTGATGTCCGTCGTGTTCCATCTGACCAAACCCGACGGGCGGATGCGTCAGACCCCGGACTCAACTCCGCGTACTGCTGCGGTATGACACAGGGCTTCGTTTCGTCCCCCGACCAGTAGGGGTCGGAGACCAGGGGTGGCGGACGGGGACGGCGGCAGGTCAGCCGGCCCGGTGCACCACGGCGTCGCACAGCTCGACCAGGGCCGTCTTCGACTCGCACTCCGGCAGCGGGGCCAGCGCCGAGCGCGCCTCCTGCGCATAGCGCACGGTGTCCTGGCGGGCCTGCTCCAGTGCGGGGTGGGCGCGCAGCAGCCGCAGCGCCTCGGCGTGCCGGGCGTCGTCGCCGAGGTCGGAGTCGAGCAGCTCGCACAGGGCGATGTCCTCGGCCAGCCCCAGCCGGGCCGCCCGCTCGCGCAGCCGCAGTACGGGCAGCGTCGGGATGCCCTCACGCAGGTCGGTGCCCGGGGTCTTGCCGGACTCGTGGGAGTCGGAGGCGATGTCCAGTACGTCGTCGGCGAGCTGGAAGGCGACCCCGAGGCGCTCGCCGTACTGGGTCAGCACGTCCACGACCGTGTCGTCCGCGCCGGACATCATGGCGCCGAACCGGCAGGCGACGGCGACCAGCGAGCCGGTCTTGCCGCCGAGGACGTCCAGGTAGTGGTCGACCGGGTCCCGGCCCTCCTGCGGCCCCGCGGTCTCCAGGATCTGACCGGTGACCAGTCGTTCGAACGCCTCGGCCTGTACCCGTACGGCCTCCGGGCCGAGGTCGGCCAGGATGTGCGACGCGCGCGCGAAGAGGAAGTCGCCGGTGAGGACCGCGACGGAGTTGCCCCAGCGGGTGTTGGCGCTGGGGACCCCGCGCCGCACGGTGGCGTCGTCCATCACGTCGTCGTGGTACAGCGTGGCCAGGTGGGTCAGCTCCACGACCACGGCGGACGGCACGACACCGGGCGCGTAGGGGTCGCCGAACTGGGCGGCGAGCGTCACGAGCAGCGGCCGGAACCGCTTGCCACCGGCCCGCACCAGGTGCTGGGCGGCCTCGGTGATGAAGGGGACCTCACTCTTCGTGGCCTCGAGCAGCCCTTCCTCGACAGCCGTCATCCCGGCCTGGACATCGGCTTCCAGAGCCTGGTCCCGCACGCTCAGCCCGAACGGCCCGACGACGGTCACGAGGGGTCTCCTGTCTGCTGGTGTCCACCGGCGCTTAGACGTCTTGCACAGTTTGTCGATAGGTCGCTGACATCACTCCAACCAGCGTATCCGGTCATGTTTCGATCACCGCCAGCACCCGCATTCCCCGGACTCACCCGCACACGCGCGGACGGCGCCTCACGGCGCCCTCCGTATCGGATCACCCTCAGACCGTTTCCGACCAGGTGGCAAAAAAGAATATTCATCGCTTTCCGGACACAGCGTCCCGCTCCCGAGGCGCAACCCGGAACGCGGTCCGGCGCACGGTCCCGCACGCAGGCCGTCCCGCCCACCCCGGAGTCCGATTTGCCGTAATTACCAAGCAAATTCCCTTTGGCGGCAAATACTCCCACGCGGTGCGGCCAGTGAAGTGAGTCACGCGCACCCCGACGCGCCCGCCCCTCGCGCTCGCCGGCGCTTCCCCTTGCCCCGCAAGCGAGTTGACCCTTGGCGTCCGCAAAGGATCAAGCACCTCAAAACCCCCACGGCAAGATCAAACGGCTCGATCCGTGACGGTCTCACTTGTTTCCGACAAGTGCGCTCGCATACGTTCCCGGCTTGTCGGGCGGACGCCGAATCCTGCCGCCGCCCGCGCCACCCATCGACGAACTCACTCACGCACGGCAGGAGCGGGGGACCCAGGTAAGCCGCCGGACCGGTTCGCACCCGGAACGGCTCGGGGTGAAGCCATGCCCGCAGGGGCACGGCCGGGCACTCTCCCGCCCGAACCCGACAGCTCACCTCGCAGGCGTAGGAGAGGAACACAGACATGACCGCATCCGGTCCGCCCCGCCGCTTCGGCAGCTCCCGCCTCGTCCGCTCCTTCGCCGTCGCCGGTGTCGCGGCGGTCGTCCTCCCGCTGTTCGGCGCCACCACCGCCTCCGCCGCGCCCGCCGCGCCCGCCCCTGCCGCCGGCACCGTGACCGCGTACCCGGACAACCTCGACGGCTGGATCCGCGAGTCGCTGTCCGTCATGGCGCAGCACGGCATCCCCGGCAGCTACGACTCCATCCACCGCAACATCCTGCGCGAGTCGTCCGGCAACCCGCAGGCCATCAACCTGTGGGACTCCAACGCCATGGCCGGCACCCCGTCGAAGGGCCTGCTCCAGGTCATCGACCCGACCTTCCAGGCGTACCACGTGCCCGGCACGGCCTTCGACCCGTTCGACCCGGTCGCGAACATCACGGCGGCCTGCAACTACGCGGCGGACCGCTACGGCTCCATCGACAACGTCTTCGGCGCCTACTGAGACACCTGAGGCATCCGAGACATCCGCGACACCCGGGCCCGTCGGAACGCCGGGACACCGGAACGCCGGCGGCACCGGCCACACCGGCGAACACCGGGGCCTACCGGGACACCCTCCCGGGCCTGGGGCGGGACAGCACGTGTTGGGGCACGCGCGGCTCCGCTCCGCCGAACAACCGCTCGAGGACGACGGCCACGCCGTCGTCCTCGTTCGACGTGGTGACCTCGTCGGCCACCGCCTTGAGCTCGGGGTGCGCGTTGGCCATGGCGACTCCGTGGGCCGCCCAGTCGAACATCGGGATGTCGTTGGGCATGTCG
This sequence comes from Streptomyces sp. NPDC058632, assembly GCF_042717095.1. NCBI lineage: Bacteria > Bacillati > Actinomycetota > Actinomycetes > Kitasatosporales > Streptomycetaceae > Streptomyces > Streptomyces sp. NPDC058632. The sequence goes on from NZ_JBHXQZ010000005.1 coordinate 71,763, forward strand.
CCGAAGGCGATGGTCCGCTCGGGATCCAGCCCCAGGTACTCGGCGGCCAGTGCGAGACCCGTCGCCTTGGTGACACCGCACGGCTGGAGTTCCACGGTGCCCGGACCCGACATCGTGACCGTGGCCAGCGAGCCGACCGCCGCACGGGCCGTCGCCGCCAACTCGTCGTCGGTCAGGCCGGGATGGCGCAGCAGCACCTTGCTGATCGGCCGGGCCCACAGATCGTCCCGCCGTTCGACCCGCACGGCGGGCAGCGTCGGGTGCGGCATCAGGTAGCCCGGCTCGATCAGGGTGAGCCCGTCCACTCCGTTCTGGTCGACCGCGGCGTACAGCTCCCCGACCTCGGCCTCGATCTTGCCGAGCGCGGTCTCCGCCAGTTCCCGGTCCAGGGTGACCGACCACAGCAGCCGGTCCGTGCCGGCGTCGTACACCTGCGCGCCCTGTCCGCACACCGCGAGCCCCGTGGACCCCAGGTCGTCCAGGAGCGGCCGCACTCTGGGCGCCGGGCGCCCCGTCACCACGAGGTGCCGGACACCGGCCCGCGCCACCAGCTCCAGCGCGGCGAGGGAGCGGTCGGAGAGGGTGTCGTCGTCGCGCAGCAGCGTCCCGTCCAGGTCGGTGGCGATGAGCGAGCAATCGGTGGGTGCGGCCATGACCAGAGAATACGGACACCGCGCGCCCCCGACTCACCGCGCCCCGGGCACCCGTCCCGTGCCCCGTCCGCGGCCTCTGCACCACTTGGCAACAACATGCGCCGCTCCCTACCGTCCTCGCGGTCCCGGGCGGTACCTTCCAGATGTCCAGGGGGGACTTGATCGGGGGGTCAGGTGAGCAGTGGACGCACGCGTGTGCTGAGGCTCGACGAGCTCGGCGAGGGGGAGCGGGAGCGATGGCGTGAGCTGCGCGCCGCCTCGGGGGTACCGCGCAGCCCTTTCATGGAACCGGAGTTCGCCACCGCCGTGTCCAGGGTGCGGCCGCAGGCCCGGGTCGCGGTGCTGTACGAGGGGGCGTCCGCCGAACCGGCCGGCTTCCTGCCGTACGAGCGGGGCGCGTGGGGGCAGGGCCGGGCGATCGGGCTCGGGGTATCGGACTGCCAGGGCGCCGTCCTGCGGCCGGGGCTCGTGCCGGAGACCGGTGAACTGCTGCGTGCCTGTTCGGTGTCGAGCTTCGCCTTCGACAACCTGGAGGCGGACCAGGCCCTGTTCGTCCCGCAGGCGGCCGAGGAGCACGCCACCTTCGTCATCGACGTGGAGAAGGGCTACGAGACCTACGAGTCCGTCCTGCGCGCCCAGTCGCCGAAGTTCCTGAAGACCACCCTGGCCAAGGAGCGCAGGCTCGGCCGCCAGGCCGGACCCGTGCGGTTCGTGTTCGACGAACACGAACCGGCCGCGCTGCGCGCCCTCATCGGGTGGAAGTCGGCGCAGTACCGCAGGACCGGGCGCCGCGACCGGTTCGCGCAGGAGTGGATCACCCGGCTCGTGGGCCGCCTGGCCGAAACCCGGGCTCCGGGGTGCGCGGGCACGCTGTCCGTCCTGTACGCCGGGGACCGTCCCGTCGCCGCCCACTTCGGCCTGCGCTCGACTTCGGTGCTGGCCTGCTGGTTCCCGGCGTACGACCCGGAGTTCGCGAAGTTCTCGCCGGGGCTCGTGCTGCATCTGCGGATGGCCGAGGCGGCGGCCGGCGAGGGCATCGGCCTGCTCGACATGGGGCGCGGCCCGGCCGAGTACAAGAACTCGCTGAAGACGGGCGAACGCGCCGTCTACGAAGGCACGGCGACGCGTCCGGGGCTGGGCGCCACACTCCAGCTGCTGCGCCGCGAGCCCGCGCGCCGCGCGCACGGCTTCGTCGTCGCCCGACCGCGTCTCGCCTCGCTGGCGTCGCGCACCTTGAAGGGGGCGGCGCGGCTGCGCCGGACCTGAGTCCGTCAGCCCGTCAGTCCGTCAGTCCGTCAGGAGGTTCCGGTCGTGAGCACAAGGACCGCTCGGGACGGCCACGGCCGCTGGTGACAACCGTTCGTGAGGAGGGGAGGGCTCATGTCCCGCACGGCACGTACGCAGGGGGAGATACGGCGGTTCCTGGACATCGGTGCGGTTCAGGTCGCCGAACTGGACCTGAGAGGTGAGGAGGCGGAAGCCGCCCTGAGACCCGGTCCGGGCAGTCAGCCGGTGACGCACGGCGAGGTGTTCCTGCTGGTCAGGAGGGACGGTCTACCGGTGGGCACGTTGCTGGGAAGGGTCCCGGAGGGGGCCGATCCGACGACGGCCCTGGCGGCGCTCGCACGGCAGGCACATGTGCAAGAGCACGTGCAAGAGCAAGAACAGGGACGGGGACGGGGACGGGGACGGGGACGGGGACAACGGCAAGGGCATGACACGGCGGAGGCGGCCGCGGACGCCGCCGGGCCGCCCCCGCCCCTGTTCTCCTCGGTCGTCGTGGCCACCCGGGAGCGGGCCGGACAGCTCACCCGCGCCCTCGACTCCCTCCTCGCGCAGGACCATCCGCGCTTCGAGATCGTCGTCGTCGACAACGCGCCCGTGACGGACGAGACGCGCGACCTGGTGCAGCGGAAGTACGGGGAACGCGTGCGGTACGTGCGCGAGCCGGTCCCCGGACTCGCGACCGCGCACAACACCGGGCTCGCCCACGCCCTGGGTGAGGTGATCGCGTTCACCGACGACGACGTCGTCGCCGACACCCGCTGGCTCACCGAACTGGCCGCACCCTTCACCGCCGACCCGGAACTCGGCTGCGCCACCGGCCTGATCCTGCCTGCCCGGCTGCGCACCCCGGCCCAGGTCCTGCTGGAGAGCCACGGCGGCTTCGCGAAGGGGTTCACGCCGATGACGTACGACCCGCAGGACCCGCCCCGCGACGAACCGCTGTTCCCCTTCACCGCGGGCCGGTTCGGCTCCGGGGCGAACATGGCGTTCCGTACGGAAGTGCTGCGCGCGGTCGGCGGTTTCGACCCGGCCACCGGCGCCGGGACGCCTGCCCGGGGCGGCGACGACCTCTACGGGTTCGTCCGGGTCCTCGCCCAGGGGCACAGGCTGCGCTACACACCCCGGGCGCTGGTGTGGCACCACCACCGGGAAACGTGGGCCGATCTGGAGACCCAGGCCTTCGGCTACGGCGCCGGCCTCACCGCCTACCTCACGGCGATCCTGGTCAACCGGCCCGCGCTGCTGCCGGCGTTCCTGGCCCGGCTGCCCCGCGGCCTGTCCCACGCCCGCGGCCTCACCGCCGTACGGGACGCCGGGGATGCCGGAAACTCCGGGGGCGCCGGTGCCGGCTCGGCTACTCCGGGCGATCACGGCACCCGTACGCATCCCTGGCCGCGCCGCCTCTCCCGGCTGCAGCGCAGGGGGATGCTGTACGGCCCGGTCGGCTATCTGCGGGCCCGGCGGGCGGCGGGCGGCACGACGGGGAAGGCCTCCTCCGGCGGCCGGGCGGCCGGGGGTGCGCGATGACGGCCTCGTCCTCGCAGGACCCGGAGGTTCCAAGAGCCCGGGCCGGCTCACGTGCCAGAGGCGGCGACCGGGCCCCGAGGCCTCCGGCCATTCCGGTGTTCCTCTACCACGCCGTGATGGACGATCCGCCCGACTGGATCGCCGAATTCACCGTCACACCAAGGGAGTTCGCAGCGCATCTCGACGTCCTCGAGGACAGCGGCCGCACCCCCGTCACCATCAGCACCCTCGCGGGCCATCTCACCGGGCGGGCACCCCTGCCACCCCGGCCGGTGCTCCTCACCTTCGACGACGGCTTCGCGGACCTGCCCGGTCCCACCGCCGGCCTCCTGGCCCGACGCTCCCTGCCGGCCACCGCGTACCTCACCACCGGCGCCCTCACCCCGGGCGGACGCAGTCTGCTGCCGCCGGCGCCGATGATGACCCTGGACCGGGTGGCGGAACTGGAGGCTTCCGGCATGGAGATCGGCAGCCATACGGTCAGTCACGCCCAGCTGGACACGCTGACCGGGAAGCAGCTGCGCGCCGAACTGGTCGACTCCAAGGCCGTGCTGGAGGACACCCTCGGCCATCCGGTCCCCCATCTCGCCTACCCGCACGGCTACAACAGCCCCCGGGTGAGGGCCATGGCGTCCCGCACCGGGTACGAGACGGCGACCGCGGTGCGACACGCGCTCAGCTCGGACCGGGACGAGCGCTACCGCATCGCCCGGCTCATCGTCCGCCGCAGCCACACCGTCGCCGACGTCAGGGCCTGGCTGGCGGGCGACGGCGCCCGCGTCGCCCCCTACCGCGACGGCCCGAAGACGATCGCCTGGCGCTGGTACCGGCACGCCCGCGCGACACTCCGCGGACCGGAGTTCGCGGGCTGAGTCACGGGACGAACGCGGAAGGCGGCCGCGCGCGGCCGCCTTCCGCGTTCACTCACTCGGTCGGCTGGTTCAGATGCGGGTCGGCCGCCACCTTGCGCAGGGCCTCCCACGCCGCCTCGTTGGCCACGGCCAGGTCGCAGTGCGGGCCGGGGTCGCGGTAGTTCCACTGGAGCGCGGCCTTGACACCCTCCAGCCCCTTCAGCACGGGCGGTACCCGCGCGTACCACTCGGCCTGCCGTTCGGGCCGGGCGGAGTCGGCCGCGCTGCCGAACTCGGAGAGCATCAGCGGCTTGTCGGCGGAGATGTTCTCGCGTATCCACTCGTGCGTGGCCGTCTGGGTCTGCTCGAAGGTCAGCCACTCCGTCTTGTGACAGCGGTAGTAGTTGTACTGGTTGTAGCCGATCCAGTCGACGTACGCGTCCCCCGGATACATCCTCTTGAACAGGTCGCCGTGGTTCAGGTAGCCGGTGATGATCCAGGTCCACACCACGTTGTCCACGCCGAGTTCCCGGAACCGGTCGTGGATGTGCCGGTACGCCTGCACGTACTGGGCCGGCGTGCCGTTGGCCGGGGTGCGCGTGTCCATCTCGAGGTCGAAGGAGAGGAAGACCTTCTTCCCCGTGCGCTGCCCGTAGTCCTTGATGCGCTTCGCCTGGACGTCGATCACGGTCGCGTCCAGGTCACCGGCGGCTATCTCCTCCCACCTCGGCTGCTGCCCCTTCGTGCCGCCCCACCACTTGCTCTCCCAGGACAGCAGCAACATGCGCTTCTCGCCCACCCGTTGCTCCTCCGGGCTCAGCAACTGGCCCTCCCTGCGAGTTCCTTCGTGCAGGGACATGTCGTGGTACGTGTAGACGATGTCGAGCTTGCGGCCCACCTGTTCCTCGTAGGCCTTCACCTTCTCCTCCAGGTCGGCCCGTTCGTGCGGCACGAAGGCCCCGAACCAGGCGCCGCACGGCGGTTCGAGCAGTTCCGTGGGCCGGCACTCCCCGTCCGTCCCGGAGGGCTCCGAGGTGTTCCGCAGAGCGAGGACGGCGACCAGGGCCGCGCAGACGACCGCGGCCGAGGTGATCAGTACCCGACGGCGGCTCGCGGCCGGCCGCCCGGCTTTCGGACTACGGTGCCGGCCGGTTCCTGCGGGGGATCCGGGACCGGCGGGAGAGCCGGTGGCCGGACGGCCGGCGGGCGGGCCGGTTCCTGGTCGAACACCGCGCAGGGCGGCGGTGATACGGCGAAGAGGGCGAGCGAACCTCACAGGACGGAACCCTTCCGTGTCCTCGACGGCGGGGAGGCACGCAGCCGCGGGCAGAACGCGGCGAGCGTGGTCAGCAGCGTCAGGGCCAGCAGCACCCGCTGGGCGCTGAAGGTGTGCGTGGCGATCAGCACCGTCGCGACGATCATCATCGCGGCGACACTGACGAAGACGGCCAGCATCAGCCGTTCCAGCAGGTCGGAGTGGCGGACGAAGTCGGGGTCACGCCGCTCGACGGGCCCCCGTGCGGACCGTGCGCGCAGCGCGGGACCGCAGAGGCCGACCAGGGCCGCGCCCGGCCCCGCCGCCAGGAAGACGACGACGGCCGCGCCGCGCAGCGGCGAACCGCCGGGCAGGGCGAGCGCGGCGAGCGCCAGCCAGCCGGCGAACGGCGGAAGCATCCGGATCACGAGATCCTGCGGTGTCATCGCTCCCCTCCCCCTTCTCCCCCGGCCCTCTCTGTTCCCTCTGTTCCTTCTGTCCTCTCCGTCCTCTCCGTCCCCTCCGTCCTCTCCACTCCGTCTGCTTCCTCCGCCTGTCGCAGTTCGTAGACCGCCCCCGCGCCGTTCTCCGCCACCAGCCGGAACCGCGGCGACGTGGCGACGGACTCCAGGACGCTGTTCAACTGGACGCCGGTGAGCTGACCGTTCATCTCGGAGTTGGCCAGCTGGCCCTGGGTGAAGAGGAAGTAGGCCCGGCTCGGGCGGTCCACTCCCGCCATGTCGGTGGCGAGGGTGCCGGCCGGGTCCCGCACGATCTCGTCGACGTGGCTCCGGTCGTCCTCGAGGAACCAGTAGTGGTCGATGCTTCCGTACGAGGCGTAGGCGAGCGGGTAGTTACGGTTGGCGGCGACGACCAGCGAGCCCTCGGGCGCCTCGTCGAAGAGCTGCCCCACCAGGGCCACCTCCTGCGGCGGGAAGTAGTTGACCCGGTCCTTGCCCGAGTAGCTCGGGACGAACGCCAAAGTCCCGGCCAGCAGCACGGGCAGGGGGCCCCGGACACGGATACCGAAGCCGGTACGGAACCGGGTGCCGGTGCCGCGGCGCGCGGGCGACTCGGCCTTCCGGTGGGCCCTGGCCTCCGCCGCCGCCTCCGTGGCGGCGAGGGTGCGCACCTTGGGCAGCAGGGCGGCGGCGGCGAAGAAGGCGACGCCCGGCAGCATGAACATCAGGACTCGGAAGATCATCTCGCTGCCGTAATTGCTCGCGACGAACATCGGCAGCGGTGCCGCCGTGACCACCAGCAGCGGCATCGCGCGGTACCGCAGTACGGGCTGCCACCAGAGCCCGGCCGCCGCCAGCAGCAGGACAGAGCCCGAGAGCAGCCGGGCCGCCCACGAGGTCGCGATCGCCCCGGCACCGGTCGGGGTGGCGCCGTAGCCCGTCTCGACGTTGCCGCCGACGTCGCCCACGGCGCGGATCATGTCCGGCATCGCGGCGGACAGGAAGGGCAGCGCGGCCGTCAGGCACCAGGCCAGGAAGATGACGACCGTCGTGACCACCGGCACCCAGTCCCGGTGGCGGCGGAGCAGCACCAGCGCGAGCAGCGACACGACCAGCATGGCGGGAGTGAGCTGGTGCGAGATGACGATCGCCGTCACCAGCACGGTGAGCACGGCGGTCCAGATCGCCTGCCCCCGCCGCCCGCCGCCCCCGCCCCCGCCCTCGCCGGAACGGCCGTACCGGCGCAGCACCACGGCCAGCACGCCGAGGTGCAGCGCGAAGGCGACGGACTGCGGGGAGAAGTAGTCCTGGCCCACCCAGTTGGCGACCTGGAAGAGCCAGACCGCGGTCCAGATCAGCCGTCGGTCCTCGGTGAAGGTGCGGTAGACCAGCAGCAGCGGGAACAGCAGCATCAGACTGGACGCCAGCGGCCACCACGCCATGTACATCGCCGCCGAGTCCACGCCCAGCAGCCGTACCAGCGCCGCCTGCGCGGCGAAGAAGCCCGGCCACTGGTCGTAGACCGCCATGTCACCGATCCGGTCGGCGCTCTGGAGCCCGCCGGCGGTCAGCAGGTGGTCGATGACACCGTCGTGCTTCCACGCCCAGGCGTACAACGGGGTCGGGTAGAGCACGGCCTGCGTGGCCCGCTCCATCACCAGCAGGCCGAGCACGTACGCCGCCGGCCAGCCGCCGGGCCGGCGGCGGTCGCGGACCGTGGACCAGAAGCCGGCGGTGAGGACGGCGAGGCCGGCCCAGAAGCTCGGGTGGAGCGCGGTGACCAGGCCGTAGTCGTCGAGCCCCGACACATCGGTGTGCCGTACCGCGTACAGCCACAGGGTGAGCGCCGCGAGCAGCGGCAGGACGGGCCGGAGCGCGAGGGCGCGGCGCGCGGACCAGAGGGGCGGCAGGTCGGAAAGATCCGTCACGGGCTCATGGGCAGGGGTCGACGGCTCCGAGGAAGGGCGGGTCCGCGACTCGGTCCGCGAAGGCGGTTCCGCGGAGGTGTCCGCAGGCGTGCCGGGCGCCGGTGTGCTCTCTGGTGCGGGCTCGGACGCGGATCTCTCGCGTGGAGTGGCTGGCGGACGCACGGTGGTTCCCCCCTGGCGGTTCGGCTCCGAAAGCTTGGTTCGATCGCTGGTTCAGCCGTTCGGTCGTCTGTGGCCGGGCAGCCACGACGCCGTTGCGGCACGGCGGAGCGGCGGAAGTCGGAGAATGAGCAGCAGCAGAAGCAGTGCGGCGAGCAGCGGCGGTGACACGGGCGCGAGCGCGTCCCGCCACACCCAGCCGGCCACGGCGACGAGATACGACGCCCCCCAGCGCCCCGGCCAGGACAGCCGGTCGCCGCCCACCCGCTCGAGCAGCAGCCACAGCGCGACGAGGCACAGCACCTGGCACACCTGCGGCGTCCAGCGCAGCAGCGGCTCCGGTCCGTCGATTCCCACCGCGTCCGCGAGGAGTTCGGCTGCCCGGACGTACACCGCCCCGCCCACCGGCGAGGGTTCCCAGCCGAGCGCGACAGGTGCGGCGTACAGGGCGAGCAGGGCCGAACCCAGCGCGGTGCCGGGGAGCCAGGGTTCGGGCGCCGTGCACAGCGTCACCGCGGCGACGAAGACCAGGAGCAGCACTCCGCCCGCCGCGAGCGCCATGAGCGGCAGCTCTTCCAGCAACTGTCGCCCCGTCAGTTCGCCCTGCCGATCCGGCGGCGGCCCGCCGAGCCGGTGCAGCGGGCGCGTCGACGCCCAGAAGGTGACGGTGGCGAGTCCGAGCAGCCCCCAGAGGATGTCCCGCAGCCGCCGCTCGGACCGGTCGGGCCCGTCACCGCCGGCGGCCTCGCGGCGTTCGTCGTGTGGGGGCGGGGTCTCGTCCCGGGCCGATGCGTGTGTGTTCCGTGGAGTGGGCTCCGCGTGATCGCCGGCCACCCGGTCGACCGCCACCCGCTCGTGCGCCGCCCGATCGCCCGCCACCCGCTCGTGCGCCTCGGCGCCCGGCTGCTCCCCCGGCTCGGCGCTCGGACCCGCGCCGGCGTCCGCGACCGGTTCCGGGCCCCTGTCCGGGTCCACCTCCGGGTCCGCTTCCGGGCCCACGTCCGGCCCGGGGTCCGCGTCCGGCTCAGGGTCCCCGTCCGCGGGGCGGGGCCGGACGATGAACGCCATCGTGTCCGCCTGGAGGGCCTCCCGTTCGTAACCGGGGGTGCCGATGAACAGCGTGACGGTGTCCGCGTCGTCCTGCTCGCGGTCCTTGTCCTCGTACGCGGCCCGGCGGGCCCAGCCCGTGCCGTACCCGGCGGTGGCGTTCAGCTTCGCCCAGCGTGTGCCGTAGACGGGGCCGGTGGAGGTGCCCCCGGCCCGGCCCGGCCCGCTCGTCGTACGGTCCTTGCCGTCGGCGCCGCCCGGCCGGTCGACGGGCCCACCGTGCCCGCCGCGCGTGTCGTGCCCGCCGTGCGTGTCGCGCGTGTCGCGCAGTGCCGAGCGCAGGCCGAACACCGAGACGACGGCGACCACCGTCATGCCGGTCAGCACCGCCCACCCGGCGCCCGCGATGCCCGCCGGGGTGAACAGCACGGCCGCGCTGCCCAGGACCAGCACGCACATGGCACCCTGGAGGACGGCGAGCACGCCGGTGCGCCCCTGTACCCGCAGCACCCCGATGTACAGCTCCACGACCACCCGGGGCAGCGCCCCGAGCGCCAGCAGTCGCAGCACCAGCGAGCCGTGCTCGGCGTAGTCCGCGCTGAACGGCGTGAGGATCAGCGGCGCGAAGACCACCAGCACCAGCACGACCGGCACCAGAAGCAGCGTCATCCGGCGCAGCGCCCCCCGCACCCCGTCCGCGAGCCGGCGCGGGTCGTGCGAGGCGTGGGCGGTGAGCGACGCGGCCATGTTGATGGCCATGAACTCCATGGTTCCGCCGACGGTGTACGCCACGTAGAAGTAGCCGTTCTCGGCGGCGCTGAAGCGGACCGCGACCATCACCGGCAGGAGGTTGATCATCGCCAGGCTGAACAGCGCGCCGAGCGAGTCACCGGCGAGGAAGCGGCCCATGTCGCGGATCCTGGGCGGTTCCCGGTCGCGGTCGGCGGCGGCCTGACGCGGAATGAGCCGGCGGAAGATCAGCCAGCCGAGCGGCAGTATGGAGAACGCGATCGCGACGGCCCAGGACACGAAGATGCCCAGCACCGGCAGCGCGCTCGCGAAGACGGCCAGCAGGACCAGCTTGCCGGTGGAGAAGACGGCGTTGCCGACGGGCACCCACTCGGTCCTGCGCAGGCCCGTGAGGACCCCGTCCTGCAGGGTGAGCAGCGCCCAGGCCGCGCACGCCGCGACGAACAGCGCGCCCGCCAGGGGGGTGCCGAGGGGCTCGTACGACGCGCCCCACAGGTCGAGCGTGAGCAGGAAGACGCCCGCGGCCAGCACGACGACCAGCGAACTCGCCCCGTACACGCCCCACACCAGGCGCCCGGTCTCACGCCCTGCACGCGGCACGAAGCGGACCACGGCGCCGATCATCGTGGTCGCGGTGATGCTCGCGAGCAGCCGCATCGCGGCGATGGCGGCGGACCCCTGACCGACCGCGTCCTCGGAGTAGTAGCGCGCGGCCACGAGCCAGAAGCCCAGCCCGAGGACGGCGGACACGCCGGTGCTGAGCATCAGGAAGTAGGCGTTCTTGAACAGCGAGTCGGAGCCGTCGGAGCCGGGTTCGCCGTCGGCGGGTCCGGCTCCGCCGCCGCTGCCGGTGCGCACCGCGGCGGGTTCGTGCACCTGGATCTCAGCCACGAGACGGCCCCAGCCCTCTCCCCGTGGTCCCCTCCGGCGGCTCCGGTGCGTCCCGCACGCCCGGCTCCTCCGGCGGCTCGGCCGGCCGGGCCCCGGACCGCTCCAGGACCTCTACCGCCTCACGCGCCCGCAGCGGGTCCACCGGCAGCGCGTGCCGCGCGAACCAGCGAGCGTTGCCGGGGGCGGGCGACGGGTCCGTGAAGGCCGCCCCCGCGTAGTCGTCCAGGGGCGGGTCGTAGAGGTAGCCGACGACGATGCCGTGCCGGGCCAGCGCCGCCATCGCCGCGTCCCGGTCCGCGACCAGCAACGGCACCCGGAACAGCGGTTGCACCACGCCGTCCGCCGGCGGCCGGGCCCACGGCGTCGACAGCAGCAGCTCCGTGCCCGCCCGCGAGGCCCGTAGGACGTCGTCCAGCCGCCCGAGACTGCGGTGCACGCGGCGCAGGCGTACGGGGCCGGGCTCCAGCCGGTAGTCGTGCATGTCGACCCGCACCCAGGGGTCGTGCGCGGCCAGGTCCGGCGCGGAGCGCACGGCACCGGCCAGCGCGTCCGGACGCAGCGGCATCCGGATTCCCTCGCGCTCCGTCAGCCCCAGCAGACCCATCGCGGCCCAGGCGGCCCGGCGCAGCCCCAGCCGTCGCACGGCGGCCTCGGCGTACGGCCGTACCGCGTAGGTGAGTTCGGACGTCATGCGCCGCGGGGCGAGCAGTTCGGCGCAGGCCTCCCGCACGGCCGCGCTCCGGTCCGGGCCGGCCGGCGCGAGGATGCCTCCCGTCTGGGCGCCGGCATGCTTGGAAAGGCTGAAAACGGAGGCGTCGCCCCAGGCCCCGACCGGCCGCCCGCCGACCTCGCTGCCGATGGCATGCGCCCCGTCCTCGAACAACGGGATGCCCAACGCATCGCAGCGGGCCCGCAGTCCGGGGGCCGGATCCGGGTTGCCGTACAGGTTCGTGGTCAGTACGGCGGACAGCGAACCCCACGTCCCCTCCGGCACGGCGTCGATGTCGATGGACGCGTCGAACGGGTTGAGCGGTGCCTGCACCGGGCGCAGGCCCGCCGCGAGCACCACGAAGAAGACGACGTCGTCGTTGACCGGCGACATCAGCACCCTGCCGCCCGGCTGGCACCAGTGGCGCAGCGCCACGAACAGCCCGAACCTGCACGACGGCACGTACACGCACTCCCGGCCGAGCCGGCCGCGCATGGCATCTTCCAGCCTCTTGGGCCGCATGCCGGAGCGCGCCGCTCCCGGACCGGCCTCCCCAATGGCCATCCGTCCCCCTGGTGTGCCATCGGAACGCCCCCTCCCCGAGGCCTTCCGGCACCCGCCCAGAGTCGCCCTGTTCGCACCGCTCCGTCAAGATTGCGTCGCGTCCTGTGGATGACTTCCGGTACGCGGGGGGAAGCGGCGCACGCGTCCTGCCGTCCCGGGCACGTCGCCCGTCCTGCGCCCGGGACCCGTCCCCCGTCTCCGCCTCCGCCTCTGCCTCTGCCTCTGCCCAAGACCACCGCGGCCCCCGTAACGTGTGGCCTGACCACGGACACGTGGAGCACCTGCCACACGAAAGCGAGGCAGCACCCGATGCCCCCCTTCGATGTCCCCGAGGGCGATCCCTTCGGCCCGCACAATCTGCCGTACGGCGTGTTCTCGCCCTCCGGCTCGTCGGAGCAGAGGGTGGGCGTCCGGCTCGGTGACCACGTCCTCGACGCCGGCGCGGCCGCACACGCCCTGGGTTCCCCGTACGCCTCCCTGCTCGCCCGCCCGACCCTCAACCCGCTGCTGGCGGCGGGCCGTACGGCCTGGTCGGACGTCCGGCGCGCCCTCACCGCCTGGGTGACCGTCCCGGCGCACCGGGAGACCGTCGAGCCGCTGTTCCACCCGCTGTCGTCGGTGACCCTGCACCTCCCCTTCGAGGTCGCGGACTACGTCGACTTCTACGCCTCCGAGAACCATGCCCGGAACGTCGGCCGGATCTTCCGCCCGGACGCCGCCGACTCCCTCACCCCGAACTGGAAGCACCTGCCGATCGGCTATCACGGCCGCGCCGGCACGGTGCTGGTGTCCGGCACCGACGTCGTGCGCCCCTCGGGGCAGCGCAAGGCGCCCACCGATCCCGCCCCGGTCTTCGGTCCGTCGGTGCGGCTGGACATCGAGGCCGAGGTCGGCTTCGTGGTCGGGGCGCCGTCCGAGCCGGGCCGGCCGGTGCCGCTCGGCGACTTCCGCGACCACGTCTTCGGTCTCTGCCTCCTCAACGACTGGTCCGCACGCGACGTCCAGGCCTGGGAGTACGTTCCCCTCGGCCCGTTCCTCGGCAAGTCCTTCGCCACCTCGGTGGCGGCCTGGATCACCCCCCTGGACGCCCTAGAGGACGCCCGGGTGGCGCCACCGGAACGCACCCACGCGCTGCTGCCGTACCTGGACGACACGGACGAGGGACCCGGCGGTTACGACCTGCGGATCTCCGTGGCCGTCAACGGGCACGTCGTCTCCGAGCCTCCCTTCTCGACCATGTACTGGACGGCCGCCCAGCAGCTCGCCCACATGACCGTGAACGGCGCCTCCCTGCGCACCGGCGACCTCTACGGCTCCGGCACGGTGAGCGGTCCCGCCGAGGGACAGCGCGGGTCCCTGCTGGAACTGACCTGGAACGGCCGCGACGCCCTCGAACTGCCCGACGGCAAGCGGACGTTCCTCGAGGACGGCGACGTCGTGACCCTGTCGGCCTGGGCCCCGGGACCGGGCGGAGTCCGCGTCGGCCTCGGCGAGGTCACAGGCCGGGTGACCCCCGCGGTCTGACCCCCACCGCGGTCCGGCCCCCACCGGCGCCGCGACGGGCGCCCTTCGTGTCCGCCGATCGACGCCGCACCCCTGCCCCACGCCGCCCTTCGCCGTCATACTTGTCGGCGTCGGGCGGTGTGCGGCTCCCGCACGTTCCGCGCCGCACACTCCACGCACGGCCCCGCGCGTCACACGTCGGACACCCTCCGCACGTCACGCGCGGCCGCGCGTCCCCGCACGACCCGAAGCCGCCCCCTTCCGACAGGATCCGGAGCCCGTGGCATGACTGGCACGACCCTCTGCCTGCTCCTGCTGAGCGTTGTCGCCGTGACGGCCGCCTGGCCCGTCCCGCGTGCGCTGACCCGGGCGAACTGGCCGGAGCGGGAACCGGTGGTCGCCCTGTGGGTCTGGCAGTGTCTGGTCGCCACGGTCCTGTTGTGCTGCCTGACCGCCCTGGCCCTGGGCGCCGCCGCCGTCTTCGGCACGGTCCGCGCCCAGCTCTTCGCCCCGGCCCCGCCCGCGGTGACCGCGGCGTACGACCTGTCCGCCGCCCCGCCCTGGGCGGCCGCCCTCACCCTGCTGCTGGCCTGCGGCGCGGCCTGGACCACGGCCATGCTCGGGCGGGAACTGGCCGACGCCCGCCGGCGCCGCGCCCAGGCCCGCGCGCATCTGCTCGAGCGCGCCCCCGACCTGCCCGCCGGTCTCCCCGCCGCCCGCGGTCCCCTGCTGGTACTCGAGGACGAGTACCCCGACGCCTGGTGGATGCCGGGCAGCCCGCCCCAGCTGATCGTCACCACCGGCGCCCTGCGCCGCCTCACCGACCACCAGATCGACGCCGTCCTCACCCACGAACGCGGCCACGCCCGTGCCCACCACGACTGGCTGCTGCACCTCTCCACCGCCCTGGCCACCGGCTTTCCCCGTGTCCCGCTCTTCGCCCACTTCTGCGACCAGACCCACCGCCTGGTCGAACTCGCCGCCGACGACACCGCCTCCCGCCGCTGCGGTCACCTGACCACGGCACTGGCGCTGATCGAGCTCAACCGGCACCGCGGCGTCCTGTCCTGCGCCTCCAGCCACCGCCTGCTCGGCGAACGCGTCGACCGCCTTCTGAAGCCGCCGCCCCGCCTCGGCCGCCGCGACCGCGCCCTGACGACGACGGCGGCAGCCCTGGTCCCTCTCCTCCCCCTCCTGATCACCTTCGCCCCGGGCCTCACCGCCCTGCCGTAGGGCCTGTCCGGCCGCAGGACCGGACGGCTGCCGGGTCACATCCAGTCGGGCTCCGGCTCGGTGTCCATCTCCGGCCAGTCGTCGTCGGACACGGCACCGGCGTGGGTCCGACCCACGTCACCGGCCCCGGCACGACCGGAGCCACTGCCCGCGGCCTCGGCCGGGCCCTGCGCACCGGCCGGTGATCCGCCCTGTGGCCCGCCCAGCGCCGCGAGCACCCCCACCACGCCCTCCCCGTACGTCGCGAGCTTCTTCTCGCCCACCCCGCTGATCCCGCCGAGCTCGGCGACCGAGCCGGGCCAGAGCGTGACGATCTCGCGGAGCGTGGCGTCGTGGAAGATGACGTACGCGGGAACGCCCTGCTCGCGGGCCTGTTCGGCCCGCCAGGCGCGCAGCGCCTCGAAGGCCGGCAGGAGGTCCTCGGGCAGCTCGGCCGCCACGGCCTTGGCCTTCCCGGAGCCCGACGATCCCGGGGATCCCGGCCGGGAGGTCACCGGCTTCTTCGGCTCCTTGCGCAGCTGCACCTCCCGCTCGCGCCGCAGCACCGTCCCACTGGCCTCGGTCAGCACCAGCGTGCCGTAGTCCCCCTCGACCGCGAGCAGCCCCTGGGCCAGCAGCTGCCGGACGACGCCACGCCATTCGGCCTCGCCGAGATCCTCACCGATCCCGAACACGGAGAGCTGGTCGTGGTCGAACTGGATGACCTTGGCCGTGCGCTTGCCCAGCAGGATGTCCACGATCTGCACCGCGCCGAACTTCTGCCCGCGCTCCCGCTGCAGCCGGACCACCGTCGAGAGCACCTTCTGGGCCGCGACGGTGCCGTCCCAGGTCTCCGGCGGGGTGAGGCAGGAGTCGCAGTTGCCGCAGCCCGCCGGGTCGGGATTGTCCTGGCCGAAGTAGGCCAGGAGCTGCCCGCGCCGGCACCGGACCGTCTCGCACAGGGCCAGCATCGCGTCCAGGTGCCGGCCCGCCCGCCGCCGGAAGGTCTCGTCCCCCTCGCCGGACTGGATCAGCTTGCGCTGCTGTATGACGTCGTTGAGGCCGTACGCCATCCAGGCCGTGGACGGCAGCCCGTCGCGGCCCGCACGGCCCGTCTCCTGGTAGTAGCCCTCGACGGACTTGGGCAGGTCGAGGTGGGCGACGAACCGGACGTCCGGCTTGTCGATGCCCATGCCGAAGGCGATGGTCGCCACCACGACCAGGCCGTCCTCCCGCAGGAAGCGGGACTGGTGCGCGGCACGCGTCCCCGCGTCCAGTCCCGCGTGGTACGGCACCGCCTCGACGCCGTTGCGGCTGAGGAACTCGGCGGTCTTCTCCACGGAGTTGCGGGAGAGGCAGTAGACGATGCCCGCGTCGCCCGCGTGCTCCTCCCGCAGGAAGTTCAGCAGCTGCTTCTTGGGGTCGGCCTTGGGCACGATCCGGTACTGGATGTTGGGCCGGTCGAAGCTCGCCACGAAGTGCCGGGCGTCCGGCATGGCCAGCCGCTCGGTGATCTCCTGGTGCGTGGCGTGCGTGGCCGTCGCGGTGAGCGCGATCCGGGGCACGTCCGGCCAGCGCTCGCCGAGCAGCGACAGGGAGAGATAGTCCGGCCGGAAGTCGTGCCCCCACTGGGACACGCAGTGCGCCTCGTCGATCGCGAAGACGGAGATCTTCCCCCGCGAGAGCAGGTCCAGGGAGCTGTCCAACCGCAGCCGCTCCGGCGCGAGGTACAGCAGATCCAGCTCGCCGGCGAGGAACTCGGCCTCCACGACGCGCCGCTCCTCGAAGTCCTGCGTGGAGTTCATGAACCCGGCGCGCACGCCGAGCGCCCGCAGCGCGTCCACCTGGTCCTGCATCAGCGCGATCAGTGGGGAGACGACGACTCCCGTACCCGGTCTGACCAGGGCCGGAATCTGGTAGCACAGCGACTTGCCGCCACCGGTCGGCATGAGCACCACGGCGTCCCCGCCCGCGATCACATGCTCGATCACCGCCTGCTGCTCACCGCGGAAGGCGTCGAATCCGAACACCCGCTGCAGCACCGCCAGCGCCTCGTTCTCCGTCACTGCCATGCCACCACTACCGCCCGTCCCACCCATCGCCCTGCCCCCGTACGACCACTCGCGGCCACCGCGTCCACTGCGGCCGTTCTCGACCACTGCCTCCACGATAGGCGCCTCCACCGACATCCCCCGGGTTGTCCACAGACCGACGCCCCGGACGTGTCCACAGGCCCTCGCGCCGGTCACCTCCGCATACCGCTGTGCGCAGAGGACCGCGTTCCGCCGGGCACGACGACGGCCCGGCACCCCCCGAGCGGGTGCCGGGCCGCCCTGTCGTCGGCGGGCGCCGGGTCAGCGCACGAACACTCCCGCGTCCCCCGCCAGCTCCAGGAAGTACTGCGGCGCGACACCCAGCACCACCGTGACCGCCACGCCCAGCCCGATCGCCATCATCGTCAGCGGTGACGGCACCGCGACGGTCGGGCCCTCGGGCCGCGGCTCGCTGAAGAACATCAGGACGATCACCCGGATGTAGAAGAACGCCGCGATCGCCGACGCGATCACACCGACCACGACCAGCGGGACCGCGCCGCCCTCCGCCGCCGCCTTGAACACGGCGAACTTCCCGGCGAAGCCCGACGTCAGCGGAATGCCCGCGAAGGCGAGCAGGAACACCGCGAACACGGCCGCCACCAGGGGCGAACGGCGGCCGAGACCGGCCCACTTGGACAGGTGCGTCGCCTCGCCGCCCGCGTCCCGCACCAGCGTCACCACCGCGAACGCGCCGACCGTCACGAACGAGTACGCCGCCAGATAGAAGAGGACGGACGAGATGCCCTCCGGCGTGGTCGCGATGACACCCGCGAGGATGAAGCCCGCGTGCGAGATCGCCGAGTACGCCAGCAGCCGCTTGATGTCGGTCTGGGTGATCGCGATGATCGCGCCGCCCAGCATGGTGACGATCGCGACGGCCCACATGACCGGCCGCCAGTCCCAGCGCAGGCCGGGAAGCAGGACGTACAGCACTCGCAGCAGGGCACCGAACGCGGCCACCTTGGTCGCCGCCGCCATCAGGCCCGTCACCGGCGTCGGCGCGCCCTGGTACACGTCCGGCGTCCACATGTGGAAGGGGACGGCACCGACCTTGAACAGCAGGCCCATGATCAGCAGACCCGCGCCCACCAGGAGCAGCACGTCGTTGCCCATGGTGTTGACGAGCGCCGGGTCGACCTCCGCGATCGTGCCGTCGACGACCTGCGCGATCGTCGCGTACGACATCGAGCCCGCGTAGCCGTACAGCAGCGCGATGCCGAAGAGGAGGAACGCGGAGGCGAACGAGCCGAGCAGGAAGTACTTGACCGCGGCCTCCTGCGAGATGAGCCGCTTGCGGCGGGCCAGCGCGCAGAGCAGGTACAGGGGCAGGGAGAGGACCTCCAGGGCCACGAACAGCGTCAGCAGGTCGTTGGCCGCGGGGAAGACCAGCATGCCGGCGACCGCGAAGAGCAGCAGCGGGAACACCTCGGTGGTGGTGAACCCGGCCTTGACGGCCTTCTTCTCGCCGTCGCTGCCCGGCACGGACGCGGCCTGGGCGGCGAAGGAGTCGACCCGGTTGCCGTGCGTCTCCGGATCGAGTCTGCGCTCGGCGAAGGTGAACAGGCTGACCAGGGCCGTCAGCAGGATCGTGCCCTGCAGGAACAGGGCGGGGCCGTCGACGGCGATCGCGCCCATGGCCGCGATGCCCGCCTTGGTCGTACCGTATCCGTCGGCGGCGAGCGCCACGACCGCGGCGAACGCGGCGACGAGCGCGACCGACGCGACGAACATCTGTGCGTAGTAGCGGGATCTGCGCGGCACGAAGCCCTCGATCAGGATTCCCACGACCGCCGCACCGACGACGATCAGGGTGGGCGCGAGCTGCGCGTACTCGATCTTCGGCGCGTCGATCTTCGCGATCGGGTCGACCGCGGTTGTCCACAGGCTGTGGACGGCTGATGCGCTCACTTGGCCGCCTCCACCTCGGGCTGGGGGTCCTTCTGCTGGACGTCGGACATGGTCTGCTCCACTGCCGGGTTCACGATGTCCGTGACGGGCTTCGGGTAGACGCCCAGGAAGACCAGCAGCACGATCAGCGGCGCGGCCACCGCGATCTCACGCACCCGCAGGTCGGGCATCTTGGCGAGCTCGGGCTTGAGGGGGCCCGTCATCGTCCGCTGGTAGAGGACGAGGGTGTAGAGCGCGGCGAGCACGATGCCGAAGGTGGCGATGACGCCGATCACCGGATAGCGCGTGAACGTGCCGACCAGGACCAGGAACTCGCTGACGAACGGCGCGAGCCCCGGCAGCGACAGCGTCGCCAGGCCGCCGATCAGGAACGTGCCGGCGAGTACCGGCGCGACCTTCTGCACCCCGCCGTAGTCGGCGATGAGCCGGGAGCCACGCCGCGAGATGAGGAATCCGGCCACCAGGAGCAGGACGGCGGTCGAGATCCCGTGGTTGACCATGTAGAGCGTCGCCCCGGACTGGCCCTGGCTGGTCATCGCGAAGATGCCCATGATGATGAAGCCGAAGTGCGAGATCGACGCGTACGCGATCAGCCGCTTGATGTCGCGCTGGCCGACCGCGAGCAGCGCTCCGTAGATGATGCCGATGACCGCCAGCACCATGATCGCGGGCGTCGCCCACTTGCTCGCCTCCGGGAACAGCTGGAGGCAGAAGCGCAGCATCGCGAAGGTGCCCACCTTGTCCACGACGGCCGTGATGAGCACGGCGACCGGGGCGGTGGACTCCTGCATGGCGTTGGGCAGCCAGGTGTGCAGCGGCCACATCGGCGCCTTCACCGCGAAGGCGAGGAAGAAGCCGAGGAACAGCCAGCGTTCGGTGCTCGTCGACATCTCGAGCGAGCCGTTGGCCCGCGCCTCGGCGATCTCGGTGAGCGAGAAGTTCCCGGCGACCACGTAGAGCCCGATCACCGCGGCCAGCATGACCAGACCGCCGGCCAGGTTGTAGAGCAGGAACTTGACCGCCGCGTACGACCGTTGTGTCGCCGCCGCCTTGTCGCCCTCCGCCGCGGTGGCGGCGGACCGGTACGAGCCGTGGGCCCGGTCCCCGAAGCCGCCGATGAGGAAGTACATCGGGATCAGCATGGCTTCGAAGAAGATGTAGAAGAGGAAGACGTCGGTGGCCTCGAAGGAGATGATCACCATCGCCTCGACGGCGAGGATGAGGGCGAAATATCCCTGGGTCGGCCGCCACTGCTTACTACCTGTTTCCTGCGGATCGGCATCGTGCCAGCCCGCCAGGATGATGAACGGGATCAGCAGGGCGGTCAGTGCGATCAGCGCGACCCCGATGCCGTCCACCCCCAGCTCGTAACGGACTCCGAAGTCCGCGATCCAGGCGTGCGATTCGGTGAGCTGGTAGCGGTCGCCGTCCGGGTCGAAGCGCACCAGGACGACGATCGCCAGCACCAGGGTGGCGACCGAGACCAGCAGGGCCAGCCACTTGGCGGCGGTGCGTTTCGTGGCCGGTACGGCGGCCGTGGCGATCGCCCCGATGGCCGGGAGCACCGCCGTCGCTGTCAGCAGAGGAAAGGACATCGGTATCAGACCGCCCTCATCAGCAGGGTCGCGGCGACCAGGACGGCCGCGCCCCCGAACATCGAGACCGCGTAGGACCGCGCGAAGCCGTTCTGCAGCTTGCGCATCCGCCCGGACAGGCCGCCGAACGAGGCCGCCGTTCCGTTGACGACCCCGTCGACCAGGGTGTGGTCGACGTACACCAGGGAGCGTGTGAGGTGCTCGCCGCCACGCACCAGGACCACGTGGTTGACGTCGTCCTGGAGCAGGTCGCGCCGGGCGGCCCGGGTGAGCAGCGACCCGCGCGGGGCGAGCGCCGGGACCGGGCGGCGCCCGTACTGGCCCCAGGCGATCGCCACGCCGATGACCATGACCGCCACCGTGGACAGCGTGACCGTCAGGGCGCTGATCGGCGCGTGGCCGTGGTCGTGCCCGGTGATGGGCTCCAGCCAGTGCACGAACCGGTCGCCGACGCCGAAGAACGCGCCGGCGAACACGGAGCCGAAGGCGAGCACGATCATCGGGATCGTCATGCTCCTCGGCGACTCGTGCGGGTGCGGCGGGCCCGCCGCGGCAGCGGCATGTCCGGAGCCGGCCTCGCCGCTCGTCTCCGCGGCCGGCTCCACGCCGGACTCGGCCGGGGACGGTGTCGGAGCCTTCCGCCAGCGCTCCTCGCCGAAGAACGTCATCAGCATCACGCGCGTCATGTAGTACGCGGTGATCGCGGCGCCCAGCAGGGCCACGCCGCCGAGGATCCAGCCCTCGGTGCCGCCCTTGGCGAACGCCGACTCGATGATCATGTCCTTGGAGAAGAAACCGGACAGACCGGGGAAGCCGATGATGGCGAGGTAGCCGAGCCCGAAGGTGACGAACGTGACCGGCATGTACCTGCGCAGTCCGCCGTAGCGGCGCATGTCGACCTCGTCGTTCATCCCGTGCATGACCGAACCGGCGCCGAGGAACAGCCCGGCCTTGAAGAAGCCGTGCGTCACCAGGTGCATGATCGCGAAGACGTAGCCGATGGGGCCGAGGCCCGCCGCGAGCACCATGTAGCCGATCTGCGACATCGTCGAACCGGCCAGCGCCTTCTTGATGTCGTCCTTCGCGCAACCGACGATCGCACCGAACAGCAGCGTGACCGCGCCGACGATGGTGACGACCAGTTGCGCGTCCGGGGCGCCGTTGAAGACGGCGCCGGAGCGGACGATCAGATAGACGCCCGCCGTCACCATGGTCGCGGCGTGGATCAGGGCCGAGACCGGGGTCGGGCCCTCCATCGCGTCCCCGAGCCAGGACTGCAGCGGCACCTGGGCGGACTTGCCGCAGGCGGCGAGCAGCAGCATGAGGGCGATCACGGTGAGCTTGCCCTCGTCGGCGGCGCCGGCCAGCCCGGCCTCCTCGTGGCTGCCGAGCACCGGCCCGAAGGCGAAGGTGCCGAACCACAGGAACATCAGCATGATCGCGATCGACAGGCCCATGTCGCCGACCCGGTTGACCAGGAAGGCCTTCTTCGCCGCGGTCGCGGCGCTGGGCTTGTGCTGCCAGAAACCGATCAGCAGGTAGGAGGCGAGACCGACGCCCTCCCAGCCGACGTACAGCAGCAGGTAGTTGTCGGCGAGGACGAGGATCAGCATCGCCGCGAGGAACAGGTTCAGATAACCGAAGAAGCGGCGGCGCCGCTCGTCGTGCTCCATGTACCCGATCGAGTACAGGTGGATGAGCGAGCCGACGCCGGTGATCAGCAGGACGAACGTCATCGACAGCTGGTCGAGCCGGAAGGTGACGTCGGCCTGGAATCCCTCCACCGGAATCCAGCTGAACAGATGCTGCGTCAGGGTGCGGTCGGCGGCGGCGTTGCCCAGCATGTCGGCGAAGAGGACGACGCCGATCAGGAAGGACGCGGCGGCGAGCACCGTGCCGATCCAGTGGCCGACGGCGTCCAGCCGGCGGCCGCCGCACAGCAGGACCGCCGCTCCGAGCAGGGGCGCCGCCACCAGCAGCGCAATCAGATTCTCTGGATTAGTCACGGTTCTAGCGACCCCTCACAGCTTCATCAGGCTGGCGTCGTCGACCGAGGCCGAGTGGCGGGAACGGAACAGGGACACGATGATCGCCAGCCCGACCACGACCTCCGCCGCGGCGACGACCATCGTGAAGAAGGCGATGATCTGGCCGTCGAGGTTGCCGTGCATACGGGAGAAGGCGACGAACGCCAGATTGCAGGCGTTGAGCATCAGCTCGATGCACATGAAGACGACGATCGCGTTGCGCCGGATGAGGACACCGGTGGCGCCGATCGTGAACAACAGGGCCGCGAGATACAGATAGTTGACCGGGTTCACTTCGATGCCTCCTCGGACCGCTTCGACGACGTCGGTTCGATCGCCGTGCGCTCGAGCCGCTCCTCGGAGCGCTGCTCCAGCGCCCGCAGGTCGCCGAGCGCCTCCTGGGACACGTCCCGGATCTGGCCGCGCTCGCGCAGCGTGCTGCTGACGGTGAGGTCGGACGTGGTGCCGTCGGGCAGCAGACCCGGGATGTCCACCGCGTTGTGCCGGGCGTACACGCCCGGGGCCGGCAGCGGCGGGAGCTGCTTGCCCTCGCGGACGCGCTCCTCGGCCATCTCCCGCTGGGTCTTGGCCCGCTCGGTGCGCTCCCGGTGGGTGAGCACCATGGCGCCGACGACGGCCGTGATGAGCAGGGCGCCGGTGATCTCGAAGGCGAAGACGTACTTGGTGAAGATGAGGGCGGCGAGGCCCTCCACGTTGCCGTTCGCGTTCGCCTGGCCGAGGCCGTCGAACTCGGTGAGCGCCGCGTTGCCGATGCCGCCGACGAGCAGGATGCCGAAGCCCAGCCCGCACAGCAGGGCGAGCCAGCGCTGGCCCTTGATGGTCTCCTTGAGGGAGTCCGCCGCGGTGACACCGACCAGCATCACCACGAACAGGAACAGCATCATGATCGCGCCGGTGTAGACGATGATCTGGACGACGCCCAGGAAGTAGGCGCCGTTGGCGAGGTAGAACACCGCCAGGACGATCATGGTCCCGGCGAGGCAGAGCGCGCTGTGCACGGCCCGCCGCATCAGGATCGTGCACAGGGCGCCGATCACGGCGACCGTGCCGAGGATCCAGAACTGGACGGCCTCTCCGGCGGAGGTGGAGTAGGCGGCGAGGTACTCGGTCATCCCCGGATCACCTTCTTCGACGCCGGTTCGTCCTCGCCGAAGGTCGAGTCGGCCTCCTGCACGGCCTCGCCCCCGGAGTGGGCCGTCTGCCGCTCCGTACCGGGGGCGGCCTCGGTCACCAGGCCCCGGTAGTAGTCCTGTTCGTCGGTGCCCGGGTACATGGCGTGCGGGCTGTCGACCATGCCCTCCTCCAGACCGGCGAGCAGCTGCTCCTTGGTGTAGATGAGGTTGGCACGGCTGGAGTCGGCCAGCTCGAACTCGTTGGTCATCGTCAGCGCGCGCGTGGGGCACGCCTCGATGCACAGACCGCACAGGATGCAGCGGGCGTAGTTGATCTGGTAGACGCGGCCGTACCGCTCGCCGGGCGAGTAGCGCTCCTCCTCGGTGTTGTCCGCGCCCTCGACGTAGATCGCGTCGGCGGGACAGGCCCAGGCGCACAGCTCGCAGCCGACGCACTTCTCCAGGCCGTCCGGATGGCGGTTGAGCTGGTGCCGTCCGTGGAAGCGCGGGGCCGTGGTCTTCTGCTGCTCCGGGTACTGCTCGGTCAGCCGCTTCTTGAACATGGCCTTGAAGGTCACACCGAAGCCGGCCACGGGATTCTGGAAACCGGGCTTGGTCTCCTTGGGCTCCTCAGCCATCGGACGCCTCCTTTCCATCCAGAGATTCGTCACTGTGGGTATCGGGCCCACCACTGGCAACGAGCTCCCGCTCCCGGCGCGAGCGGCGTCGCGGCACCGGCGGGAGCTCCTGTCCGGGCAGCGGCGGTACGGGGAACCCGCCTGCCATCGGGTCGAAGGCGGCCGGCCGGCCGCCCGCTCCCTCGGCGTCCTCGGCGTTCTTGCCCTTCGTCCGGAACATGTCGGCGACGAAGGACAGCAACAGCAGGGCGAGGACGCCGGCGGCGATGTAGAGGGCCATGTCCGCGAAGCCGTAGCCCTCGTTCCTCAGGGCCCGCACCGTGGCGACGGCCATCAGCCACACCAGGGAGACCGGGATGAGGACCTTCCAGCCGAGCTTCATCAGCTGGTCGTACCGCACGCGTGGGAGCGTGCCGCGCAGCCAGACGAACATGAACAGCAGCAGCTGGACCTTGACGACGAACCAGAGCATCGGCCACCAGCCGTGGTTCGCGCCCTCCCAGAAGGTGCTGACCGGCCACGGAGCCCGCCAGCCGCCCAGGAAGAGAGTGACGGCGACGGCCGAGACGGTCACCATGTTGATGTACTCGGCGAGCATGAACATCGCGAACTTGATCGACGAGTACTCGGTGTTGAAGCCGCCGACCAGGTCGCCCTCGGACTCGGGCATGTCGAAGGGGGCGCGGTTGGTCTCGCCGACCATCGTGACGATGTAGATGATGAAGGAGACCGGCAGCAGCAGGATGTACCAGCGGTCGGCCTGCTGCTCGACGATCGCGGACGTCGACATCGACCCCGAGTAGAGGAACACGGAGGCGAACGCGGCGCCCATGGCGATCTCGTAGGAGATCATCTGCGCACACGAGCGCAGCCCGCCCAGCAGCGGGTACGTGGATCCGGAGCTCCAGCCGGCGAGGACGATGCCGTAGATGCCGACCGAGGCGACCGCGAGGATGTAGAGCAGCGCGATCGGCAGGTCGGTGAGCTGCATCGTGGTCCGCTGACCGAAGATCGAGATCTCGTTGCCGGACGGCCCGAAGGGGATCACCGCGATCGCCATGAAGGCCGGGACGGCCGCGACGATCGGCGCGAGGATGTACACCGCCTTGTCGGCGCGTTTGACGACGACGTCTTCCTTGAGCATCAGTTTCACGCCGTCGGCGAGCGACTGGAGCATGCCCCAGGGGCCGTTCCGGTTGGGGCCGATGCGCAGCTGCATCCAGGCGACGACCTTGCGTTCCATCACGATGGCGATCAGCACCGTCACCATGAGGAAGGCGAAGCAGAACACCGCCTTGACCACGACCAGCCACCAGGGGTCGCGGCCGAACATCGAGAGGTCTTCAGCGGCGAAGTACGGGCTCATGCCTCCACCTCCTTGGGGGCCTCGCCGGCGAGTGACGCCGGGCCGATACGGACGAGGGAGCCGGGCAGTGCCCCGGTGTCGGAGGCGACCCCGCCGCCGGTGGAGTTCAGCGGGAGCCACACCACGCGGTCGGGCATCTCGGTGACGCCCAGGATCAGTTCGACCGTCCCCGCGGGGCCGGTCACGGCGAGCGGGTCGCCGTCCTTGACGCCGACCTCGGCGGCCGTGGCGGCCGACACGCGCGCGTGCGCGGCGTGCCGGGTGCCGGCGAGCGCCTCGTCGCCCTGTTGCAGGAGCCCCTGGTCCAGCAGCAGCCGGTGCCCGGCGAGCACCGCCTCCCCGGCGGCCGGCCGGGGCAGCACGCCCGCCCTCTCCAGCGGTTCGGTGGCCCGGGGCCCGTCCCAGGCGCCGAGCCGCTCGAGCTCCGCGCGGGTGGTGCGCAGGTCCGGCAGGCCCAGGTGCACGTCCATGGCGTCGGCCAGCATCTGCAGCACGCGCGCGTCGGTCGGCGGGAGCGGGCGGGTCATCTGCTCGGGCTTGAGCGCCGACTCGAAGGGCCGGACCCTGCCTTCCCAGTTGAGGAAGGCGCCGGACTTCTCGACGACGGCGGCCACCGGCAGCACCACGTCGGCGAGTTCGGTGACCTCGCTGGGCCGCAGCTCCAGCGAGACCACGAAACCGGCCTCGGCCAGTGCCGCACGCGCGCGTGCCGGGTCGGGCAGGTCGGCGACCTCCACGCCCGCGACCAGCAGCGCCTGCAGCTCACCGCTCATCGCGGCCCCGACGATCTCGCCGGTGTCGCGGCCGTAGCGGTGCGGCAGGGCGGCGACGCCCCAGACGGCTGCGACCTCCTCACGCGCGCGCGGGTCGGTCGCCGGGCGCCCGCCCGGCAGCAGCGACGGCAGCGCGCCCGCCTCGACGGCGCCCCGCTCCCCGGCGCGCCGCGGGATCCACACCAGCCGGGCGCCGGTCGCGGTGGCGATCCGTACGGCGGCGGTCGGGCCGCCCTCGACGGCGGCGATCCGCTCGCCGACGACGATCACCGCGCCCTCGGCCCGCAGCGCCTCGGCGGCCCTGGCCCCGTCGCCCTCCAGGCCGACCCCGCTCGCGAGCGCGTCCAGCCATTCGGTCTCGGTGCCGGGAGCCGCCGGCAGCAGCGTGCCGCCGGCCTTCTCCAGGCCGCGCGTGGCGTGCGTGGCCAGCGAGAAGGTCCGCTGCCCGTGCGTACGCCATGCCTTGCGCAGTCGCAGGAAGACACCGGGCGCCTCCTCCTCGGCCTCGAAGCCGACCAGCAGGACGGCGGGCGCCTTCTCCAGCGAGGAGTACGTGACACCGTCGGTCGCGTCCTGGCCGGACGCGCCCCCGAGGTCACGTCCGCGGCCCGCGACCCGCGCGGCGAGGAAGTCCGCCTCCTCGACGCTGTGCACACGCGCGCGGAAGTCGATGTCGTTGGTGTCGAGGGCCACGCGCGCGAACTTGCTGTACGCGTAGGCGTCCTCGACGGTGAGCCGGCCTCCGGTCAGGACCCCGGTGCGGCCGCGGGAGGCCAGCAGGCCCTGGGCCGCGATCTGCAGCGCGTCGGGCCAGGAGGCCGGCTCCAGCTCACCCTCGGCGTTGCGGACGAGCGGGGTCCGCAGCCGGTTCCGCTGCTGCGCGTACCGGAACCCGAAGCGGCCCTTGTCGCACATCCACTCCTCGTTGACCTCGGGGTCGTCGGCGGCGAGCCGCCGCATGACCTTGCCTCGCCGGTGGTCGGTGCGGGTGGCGCAGCCGCCGGAGCAGTGCTCGCACACCGACGGCGAGGAGACCAGGTCGAAGGGGCGGGAGCGGAACCGGTAGGCCGCCGAGGTGAGCGCGCCGACCGGGCAGATCTGGATGGTGTTGCCGGAGAAGTACGACTCGAAGGGGTCGCCCTCGCCGGTGCCGATCTGCTGGAGCGCGCCCCGCTCGACCATCTCGATCATCGGGTCGCCCGCGATCTGGTTCGAGAACCGGGTGCAGCGGGCGCACAGCACGCACCGCTCGCGGTCGAGCAGCACCTGGGTGGAGATCGGCACGGGCTTCTCGTAGGTCCGCTTCTTGCCGTCGAAGCGGGACTCCGGGTTGCCGTGCGACATCGCCTGGTTCTGCAGCGGGCACTCGCCGCCCTTGTCGCAGACCGGGCAGTCCAGCGGGTGGTTGATGAGCAGCAGCTCCATCACGCCGTGCTGGGCCTTCTCGGCGACGGGCGAGGTGAGCTGGGTCCGCACCACCATCCCGTCGGTGCAGGTGATGGTGCAGGAAGCCATGGGCTTGCGCTGGCCCTCGACCTCGACGATGCACTGGCGGCAGGCGCCGGCCGGGTCGAGGAGGGGGTGGTCGCAGAACCGGGGGATCTCGATGCCGAGCTGTTCGGCGGCCCGGATGACCAGGGTGCCCTTGGGCACGCTGATCCCGACGCCGTCGATCGTCAGTGTGACGAGGTCCTCCGGCGGGACCGCCGCCTCTCCCCCACCGGAGGGAGAGCTGGTGGTCACAGTCATGCGTGCACCTCCGTACGGTCGGCCCAGGCCGTCGACTTGGCCGGGTCGAACGGGCAGCCACGGCCCGTGATGTGCTGCTCGTACTCCTCACGGAAGTACTTGAGCGAGGAGAAGATCGGCGAGGCTGCGCCGTCGCCGAGGGCGCAGAACGCCTTGCCGTTGATGTTGTCGGCGATGTCGTTCAGCTTGTCGAGGTCGGACATCCGGCCCTTGCCGGCCTCGATGTCGCGCATCAGCTGCACGAGCCAGTACGTGCCTTCGCGGCAGGGCGTGCACTTGCCGCAGGACTCGTGGGCGTAGAACTCGGTCCAGCGGGTGACGGCCCGTACGACGCAGGTCGTCTCGTCGAAGCACTGGAGGGCCTTCGTGCCGAGCATGGAACCGGCGGCGCCCACTCCCTCGTAGTCGAGGGGCACGTCGAGGTGCTCGTCGGTGAACATCGGCGTCGAGGAGCCGCCCGGCGTCCAGAACTTCAGGCGGTGTCCCGGCCGCATGCCGCCGCTCATGTCGAGCAGCTGACGCAGTGTGATGCCCATCGGGGCCTCGTACTGTCCGGGGCGTGCGACGTGGCCGCTGAGGGAGTAGAGAGTGAAGCCGGGTGACTTCTCGCTCCCCATCGAGCGGAACCATTCCTTGCCCCGGTTCATGATGGCGGGAACCGATGCGATCGACTCGACGTTGTTCACCACGGTCGGGCACGCGTAGAGGCCCGCGACAGCGGGGAAGGGCGGACGGAGCCGCGGTTGACCACGGCGGCCTTCGAGCGAGTCGAGCAGTGCGGTCTCCTCACCGCAGATGTACGCGCCGGCGCCGGCGTGCACGGTGAGGTCGAGGCCGAGTCCGCTGCCCAGCGCGTTCTCGCCGAGGATGCCCGCCGCGTAGGCCTCGCGCACGGCCTCGTGCAACCGCCGCAGTACGGGGACGACCTCACCTCGCAGGTAGATGAAGGCGTGGGACGACCTGATGGCATAACAGGCGATGACGATGCCCTCGATGAGGCTGTGCGGGTTCGCGAAGAGGAGCGGAATGTCCTTGCACGTTCCGGGCTCCGACTCGTCGGCGTTGACCACCAGATAGTGCGGTTTTCCGTCGCCCTGGGGAATGAACTGCCATTTCATTCCCGTCGGGAAGCCGGCGCCCCCGCGTCCCCGCAGACCGGACTCCTTGACGTACGCGATGACGTCGTCCGGTGACATGGCGAGCGCCTTGCGGAGCCCCTCGTACCCCTCGTGCCTCTTGTAGACGTCCAGGGTCCAGGACCTGTCCTCGTCCCAGAAGGCCGACAGCACGGGTGCGAGCAGCTTCTCCGGGCCGGTGTCCTTGAGTTCCGGTGCCAACGTCATCACTCCCCCTCCTCGGCGGCGGGTCCGGCCGGGTGCGCCGGATCGGAGGCCGACGTGTCCTGCGGCGCGTCGTGCGAGCTGAGGTGCTCCCCCGGTGACGGGTCGTGCGGCGGGGTGTCCCGGGGCGCCTCACCGCGCGGGTGCACCACGCGCGCGGGGGCGGCCTCCCCCTTGGCCAGCTTCAGGCCGGCCAGGGAGGCGGGTCCCGCGCTTCCCGTGGCGTCGACGGCGCCGTCCCGCTCGTCGGGGAAACCGGCCAGGATCCGGGCGGTCTCCTTGAACGTGCACAGGGGCGCCCCGCGGGTGGGCGAGACGGGTCGGCCGGCGCGCAGGTCGTCGACGAGACGCTTGGCGCTCTGCGGGTCCTGGTTGTCGAAGAACTCCCAGTTGACCATCACGACGGGCGCGAAGTCGCAGGCCGCGTTGCACTCGATGTGCTCGAGGGTGACCTTGCCGTCGTCGGTGGTCTCGCCGTTGCCGACGCCCAGGTGCTCCTGGAGCTCCTCGAAGATGGCGTCGCCGCCCATGACGGCGCACAGGGTGTTGGTGCACACCCCGACCTGGTAGTCACCGCTCGGCCGGCGCCGGTACATGGAGTAGAAGGTGGCGACGGCGGTGACCTCGGCCGTGGTCAGAGCGAGCGTGTCCGCGCAGAACTGCATCCCGGTGCGCGTGACATGGCCCTCCTCCGCCTGCACGAGGTGCAGCAGCGGCAGGAGAGCCGACCGGGAGTCCGGGTAGCGGGCGATGATCTCGCGCGCGTCTGTCTCCAGCCGGGCCCGGACGTCGTCCGGGTAGGCGGGTGCGGGCAGTCGGGGCATGCCCAGACTGACGCCCCGCTCCGAGGATGAGGTGGTCACCGGTCGACGCCTCCCATCACGGGGTCGATGGATGCGACGGCGACGATGACGTCGGCGACCTGGCCGCCCTCGCACATCGCCGCCATGGCCTGCAGGTTGGTGAAGGACGGGTCGCGGAAGTGGACCCGGAAGGGGCGGGTGCCGCCGTCGGAGACGACATGCGCCCCGAGCTCGCCCTTGGGCGACTCGACGGCCGCGTACGCCTGTCCCGGCGGTACCCGGAAACCCTCGGTGACCAGCTTGAAGTGGTGGATCAGGGCCTCCATGGAGGTACCCATGATCTTCTTGATGTGGTCGAGGGAGTTGCCCAGTCCGTCCGGGCCCATGGCGAGCTGGGCGGGCCAGGCGATCTTCTTGTCGGCGACCATGACCGGTCCGGGCTGGAGCCGGTCCAGGCACTGCTCGACGATGCGCAGCGACTGGCGCATCTCCTCCAGCCGGATCAGGAAGCGGCCGTAGGAGTCGCAGGTGTCCGCGGTGGGGATCTCGAAGTCGTACGTCTCGTACCCGCAGTACGGCTGCGCCTTGCGCAGGTCGTGCGGCAGGCCGGTGGAGCGCAGGACCGGACCGGTCGCCCCCAGGGCCATGCAGCCGGCCAGGTCCAGATGGCCGACGTCCTGCATACGGGCCTTGAAGATGGGGTTCCCGGTGGCGAGCGCGTCGTACTCCGGGAGGTTCTTGCGCAGCTTCTTCACCAGCTCGCGGATCTGGTCCACCGCGCCGGGCGGCAGGTCCTGGGCGAGTCCGCCGGGGCGGATGTACGCGTGGTTCATCCGCAGGCCGGTGATGAGCTCGAAGGCGTCGAGAATGAGTTCACGATCACGGAACCCGTAGATCATGATGGTGGTGGCGCCGAGCTCCATGCCTCCGGTGGCGATGCACACCAGGTGGGAGGAGAGCCGGTTCAGCTCCATCAGGAGCACCCGGATGACCGAGGCCCGGTCGGGGACCTGCTCCTCGATGCCGAGGAGCTTCTCGACTCCGAGGCAGTACGCCGTCTCGTTGAAGAACGGCGTCAGGTAGTCCATGCGCGTCACGAACGTGGTGCCCTGGGTCCAGGTCCGGTACTCGAGGTTCTTCTCGATGCCGGTGTGGAGGTAGCCGATGCCGCAGCGGGCCTCGGAGACCGTCTCGCCGTCGATCTCCAGGATCAGCCGGAGCACACCGTGCGTGGACGGGTGCTGCGGGCCCATGTTGACGATGATGCGCTCGTCGTCACTGCGCTGCGCCGTCTCGACTACCTCGTCCCAGTCTCCGCCGGTGACGGTGTAGACGGTGCCTTCCGTGGTCTCGCGCGCGGAGGCCGCGGATGCGTTCGAGGTGCTCATGAGTAGGACCTCCGCTGGTCCGGAGCCGGGATCTGGGCGCCCTTGTACTCGACGGGGATGCCACCGAGGGGATAGTCCTTGCGCTGCGGATGCCCCTGCCAGTCGTCCGGCATCAGGATCCTCGTGAGGGCGGGGTGCCCGTCGAAGACGATGCCGAAGAAGTCGTACGTCTCGCGCTCGTGCCAGTCGTTCGTCGGATAGACGGAGCACAGCGACGGGATGTGCGGGTCGCTGTCGGGAGCGCCGACTTCCAGACGGATCAGCCGGTTGTGGGTGATCGAGCGCAGGTGGTACACGGCGTGCAGCTCGCGGCCCTTGTCGCTGGGGTAGTGCACGCCGCTGACGCCGGTGCACAGTTCGAAGCGGAGCGCGGGGTCGTCGCGCAGGGTCGTCGCGACCCGGAGCAGGTGCTCGCGCTCGATGTGGAAGGTGAGTTCGCCGCGGTCGACGACCGTCTTCCCGATGGCGTTGCCGGGGAGCAGGCCCTGCTCCTCCAGCGCGCCCTCCAGTTCGTCGGCCACCTCGTCGAACCATCCGCCGTAGGGGCGGTTCGAGGCTCCCGGGAACCGGATCGAGCGGACCAGTCCGCCGTAACCGGAGGTGTCGCCGCCGTTGTTGGCGCCGAACATGCCGCGCTGGACGCGGATCTCCTCACCGCCCTCGCCCCGCCGGCCGGGGAGGTTCTGGGCGGAGAGGTCCTTCTCGGGGTTCACGCCGTCGCCCGCGGTGTCGTTCGCGTCGCTCATCGCAGCAGCCCCTTCATCTCGATGGTGGGCAGGGCCTTGAGCGCCGCCTCCTCCGCCTCGCGGGCCGCCTCCTCGGCGTTCACACCGAGCTTGGAACCCTGGATCTTCTGGTGGAGCTTGAGAATGGCGTCCATCAGCATCTCGGGCCGGGGCGGGCAGCCGGGCAGGTAGATGTCGACCGGGACGACGTGGTCGACGCCCTGGACGATCGCGTAGTTGTTGAACATGCCGCCCGACGAGGCACAGACCCCCATGGAGATCACCCACTTGGGGTTCGGCATCTGGTCGTAGACCTGCCGCAGCACCGGTGCCATCTTCTGGCTGACCCGGCCGGCCACGATCATCAGGTCCGCCTGCCGCGGCGAGCCGCGGAAGACCTCCATGCCGAAGCGCGCCAGGTCGTAGCGGCCGGCGCCGGTGGTCATCATCTCGATGGCACAGCAGGCGAGTCCGAACGTGGCGGGGAACATGGACGACTTGCGCACCCAGCCCGCGGCCTGCTCGACGGTGGTCAGCAGGAATCCGCTCGGCAGCTTTTCTTCGAGTCCCATGGTCAAAGGCCCCTCAGTCCCATTCCAGGCCGCCGCGCCGCCACACGTACGCGTAGGCGACGAAGACGGTGAGCACGAAGAGCAGCATCTCCACGAGCCCGAAAATCCCCAGGGCGTCGAAGCTGACGGCCCAGGGATAAAGGAAGACGATCTCGATGTCGAAGACGATGAAGAGCATCGCCGTCAGGTAGTACTTGATGGGGAAGCGCCCGCCGCCGGCCGGCGTGGGGGTCGGCTCGATACCGCACTCGTAGGCTTCGAGCCTGGCGCGGTTGTACCGCTTCGGACCGATCAGCGTGGCCATGACCACGGAGAAGATCGCAAAGCCTGCCCCGAGGGCTCCCAGTACGAGGATGGGCGCATACGCGTTCACCGCTCCTCGCTCCTCTCAGTCGGCACTGACTGCTGGCGAGTCGGACTCACTTGCGCCCCACGCGTCCCGTGAACCACGCCCGCCCCGGCGAGGATCGAGAACATGTGAAGCAGGTCACAAGCCCAACCGCTCCGCATCCTATGCCCGCCGGTCTGTGATCTGCGACACGGGGTATTGCACAAGCTTTGTGATCTCCACCACCTGACGAACGATCATGAAGCCGGAGGAGCGGTGATCTTCATACGCGAAGCGTCCGTGCAGTCACCATAAGTGACATTTTGTTGCGTCGATGCAGGCCAGGAGGGTCACCCCGGTATCAAGAGTGTTCCTCTGCATGCAAATTGGCGCTGGACGCGGTCGCTTGCTAGAGGACGTGTTCACACATCGGAGGGACGCGGGGCGCGATGTGGACGTGTGCACGCGTTCACGAAGTCCGGGAGACCCACGGCCCGCCGCGGGGCCGAAACGCCGTGGCGAGCCGGCCCCACCCCGGCACCGTCGGCACGCGGCCGCCGCGCCGGACTCGATCCGGAGCTCCTCTCGAACCCGGCCCCGAACCTCACCCGGACCCCGGACCAGGGGCCCGGCCCAGGACCCCACCCCAAGGACCGGCCGGAACGCGGCCCGGGCACGGCGCGGACGCGGTCCGGGGCACGGCGCGGCCCCGCCCCGGACGCGGCGCCCGTCGCGATCCGACCGCGACCCCGGCGCAATCCGTCCGCAATCCGTCCGCAATCCGTCCGGAGCTCGCACACCGGACGCAACGACAGGGGTGACCGTTCCGTGACCTCCACCACATCCACAGAGGGGTCACAGGAAGGGGGCTTGGCCAATCATTTCAACCGATGGTAGGCGTGGGGCAATTCGGACGTAAAGATGAAAGACCGTGATCACAGGCCCATTACGCCGCGCCCGCAATGTCCGTTACGGCGTCAATAAAGAGCGACACGCCCGGGGTTCGGCGTCGTGATTGAACAATTGTGGCGCAGCACACGTTTCTTGTGGATATGAAGGAGCCCCTGGTACCGGTTGTTCCCATGTCCCACACCGCTCACATACGAAGCCACCGGAAACCCCGCCGCACCGCGCAGACCACGATGGCGATGCGGGCCGGAGTTGCCGGTGGCGTCCTCGGCACTCTGGCAGTGGCCGGGGCGTCGGCCTCGGCGGTCGCCGCCGAGCCGGTGACCCAGACCCTCGAACTGCCCGCCCTGACGGCCGACCTGTCCACTCAGGTCGCCCAGTCCGCGGAGGCCACCCAGCAGGCCGCCGCGAACTACCAGCTGCAGGCCGAGCGTGACGCCGCCGCGGCCAAGGCCGCCAAGGAGGCGAAGGCCGACCTCGCCGAGGCCAAGGAGAAGGCCGAGGCGAAGAAGAAGGCGGCCGAGGAGGCCCGCAAGGCCGCCGCCGAGCGGGCCACGCGCGATGCCGAGCGCGCCACCCTCACCGCCGACTCGGGCACCACGACCGCGGCGGCCACCACGACCACCGCCTCCGCGCCGGCCAGTGGCAGCGTCGGAACGGTGGTCTCCTTCCTCAAGGCGCAGGTGGGCGACGCCTACGTCATGGGCGCCACGGGCCCCAACGCCTGGGACTGCTCCAGCCTGGTGCAGGCCGCGTTCCGCCAGGTCGGCGTCGACCTCCCGCGCGTCTCGCAGGACCAGTCGACGGTCGGCACCGACGTCTCGCTGTCCAACCTCCAGGTCGGCGACATCCTGTACTGGGGCGGCAAGGGCTCCGCGTACCACACGGGTGTCTACATCGGTGACGGCCAGTACCTGGACGCCGCCAACCCGTCCAAGGGCGTCGTCATCCAGGACCTTTCCGGCTACCCCGCGTCGGGCGCGGTGCGCGTGCTCTGATCCGGGCCGCCCACACGGACCGGAGGGCCGCTGCCGCTCGGGGGCAGCGGCCCTCCGTCGTCCGCATCCGGGCGCTTCGGGGGCACTTCGGGCATACCGGCCGCTCCACCCCGCCACTCCGCCCGGCGACCCCCCTCGCCCCGCCGCACCAAAATCACCTGATTGCCCGAATTGCCCTCCGCGCAGGACGCGCTGATGGGCCGCCACGCCCGCGTGAAGCGCCGTCCGGCCTTGTGGAGACCCCCTGCGGCGCCCCGCGCGGACGCCGGACGGCGGGGCCCCTTCCCCCTGGCTCCGGCCGTCCACAGCGCCGCTCAGGGCCGCGCGCCCCGGGCGGCGGCACCGCCGCGCGGGTCACGCCTTCGGCGCCACCTTGCTCAGGCCGTTGATGATGCGGTCCATCGCGTCGCCGCCCGTCGGGTCCGTCAGGTTGGCGAGCAGTTTCAAGGTGAACTTCATCAGCATCGGGTGCGTCAGGCCGCGCTGGGCGGCGATCTGCATGATCTTCGGGTTGCCGATGAGCTTCACGAACGCGCGGCCGAGCGTGTAGTAGCCGCCGTAGGTGTCCTTCAGGACGCGCGGGTAGCGCTGGAGGGCCGTCTCCCGCTGGGCCGGCGTCGCCCGCGCGTGGGCCTGGACGATGACCTCGGCGGCGATCTGCCCGGACTCCATGGCGTACGCGATGCCCTCGCCGTTGAACGGGTTCACCAGGCCGCCCGCGTCACCGACGAGCAGCAGCCCGCGCGTGTAGTGCGGCTGGCGGTTGAAGGCCATGGGAAGCGCGGCGCCGCGGATCGGGCCGGTCATGTTGTCCGGGGTGTAACCCCACTCCTCGGGCATCGACGCGCACCATGCCTTCAGGACCTCGCGCCAGTCCAGTTCCTTGAAGGAGTCCGAGGTGTTGAGCACGCCGAGGCCGACGTTGCTCGTCCCGTCGCCCATGCCGAAGATCCAGCCGTAGCCGGGCAGCAGCCGGTCCTGCGGGCCGCGGCGGTCCCACAGCTCGAGCCAGGACTCCAGGTAGTCGTCGTCGTGGCGCGGCGAGGTGAAGTACGTACGGACCGCGACGCCCATCGGACGGTCCTCGCGGCGGTGCAGGCCCATGGCCAGGGACAGCCGCGTGGAGTTGCCGTCGGCGGCCACCACCAGCGGGGCGTGGAAGGTGACTTCCCGCTTCTCCTCGCCGAGCCTGGCCTTCACGCCGGTGATGCGGCCGGTGCGGTCGTCGATGATCGGCGCGCCCACGTTGCAGTGCTCGTACAGGCGCGCGCCGGCCTTCTGGGCCTGCCGGGCGAGCTGTTCGTCGAAGTCGTCGCGCTTGCGGACCAGGCCGTAGTCGGGGAAGGAGGCGAGGTCCGGCCAGTCGAGCTGGAGGCGGGACCCGCCGCCGATGATGCGCAGGCCCTTGTTGCGCAGCCAGCCCGCCTCTTCGGAGATGTCGATGCCCATCGACACCAGCTGCTTGGTGGCGCGCGGGGTGAGGCCGTCGCCGCAGACCTTCTCCCTCGGGAACTCGGTCTTCTCCAGCAGGAGCACGTCGAGACCGGACCTCGCCAGGTGGTACGCGGTCGCGGAGCCGGCCGGCCCCGCGCCCACGACGATCACATCGGCGGTGTTGTCGGAGAGCAGCTCGGTCACGGCGGGTTCTCCCCAGGTTCGAAATCTGCGTGCCGACGGCACTGGACACGGGCAGTCTATGCAGCGGCCCCGATCACCCTGCCGAAGGGCCGCCTCGATGAATCCAGCCCCGCCCGCCGTGCGGCTTCGCGTACCCACCCACGAGGACGCCTTCACCTGGCACCGGATCTTCGTCGATCCGGAGGTCATGGAGTTCCACGGCGGCAGGGCCGCGGAGCTGTCGGTCCACGGGGGGGCTCACCGCCCGCCGGCGGCGGCGGCACGACGCCTAACTCGGTTTCCGCCCGTGGACCGTGGCCGGCGGGGCGGACCGCGTCGTCGGCTTCACGGGCGCCCAGCCCTGGGAGCGGGACTGGGGTCCGAGGGGCGAGATCGAGATCGGCCGGCGCCCCGGCCGGGAGCACCGGGGCAAGGGGTACGCCACCGCTGCCGCACGCCGGAGCGCGTGCGCGCCACCGGCGTGCGGGACGCGGTCGCGATGGTCGACGCCCGCAACACCCGCTCGGCGGCGGTCACCCGGCGGCTCGGGATGCGCCTCGCCGAGACGTTCACGATCCCGGCCTCGCACCGGGAGGGCCACTGCTACCGGCTGGCCCTCTGAAAGCGGAGTGAGAGTTCCCGGTTAAGTCACCCACCGTGACGGATTGTCACAGATAGCCAC
The DNA here is from genome assembly GCF_042717095.1 of Streptomyces sp. NPDC058632. Classification (NCBI taxonomy): domain Bacteria; kingdom Bacillati; phylum Actinomycetota; class Actinomycetes; order Kitasatosporales; family Streptomycetaceae; genus Streptomyces; species Streptomyces sp. NPDC058632. The sequence continues at coordinate 109,207 of NZ_JBHXQZ010000005.1, forward strand.
GGAATACTTCCTTCCGGTGCGTGACCGTGCCTACGCTGCCGGTACCGCTGGGGGTGACATCCGTGCGTATGCAACCCAGAACACCCGAGGTGCGCGTTCCCCGCCTGGTCGGCCTGATGGCCGTGGACGCGCGCGAGTCGGCCCGTGCGCGTGGCCTGTCCCTCGAGGCGCCGGACCGGCCGGACTTCCACCTGACCGTCGTCGAGTACGTCGTGCGCCAGTATCCGCAGCCCGGCACCGGGGTGCCGCGGGACTCCTCGGTGCACGTGTGGTTCGACTTCGGGGAGGGGGACGGCGGAGGAGGGGTGCGTGAGCCGCGCGGACCGGCGCCTCCCGGCGGCGGCCTCCGGCGGGAACTGGACGAACCGGGAACCCCGTACGCGGCCGCGCCCCGCACGGCGACGGCGCTCCTCGGCCCGCCCTGACTCCGCCCGCGCGCCCTGTGCGCGCCCTGCGTGGCTCGCCTCAGCCCGCCTTGTGGCCCCGGTGCAGTGCGACCACGCCGCCCGTGAGGTTGCGCCAGGCGACCTTCGTCCAGCCGGCGCCCTGGAGCCGCTCGGCCAGGGCGGGCTGGTCGGGCCATTCCCGGATGGACTCGGCGAGGTAGACGTACGCGTCGGGGTTCGACGACACCGACCGGGCGACCGGCGGCAGCGCCCGCATCAGGTACTCGGTGTACACGGTGCGGAACGGCGCCCAGGTGGGCTGCGAGAACTCGCAGATGACGAGGCGCCCGCCGGGCCGGGTCACCCGGTGCATCTCACGCAGCGCGGCGTCCGTGTCCTGGACGTTGCGCAGCCCGAAGGAGATGGTGACGGCGTCGAAGACGTCGTCCTTGAAGGGCAGCCGGGTCGCGTCGCCGGCGGTGCAGGGCAGCCAGTTCCGGCGCTGCTTGCCGACCCGGAGCATGCCGAGGGAGAAGTCGCAGGGGACGACGTAGGCGCCGGCCTGCGCGAAGGGCAGCGAGGACGTCGCCGTGCCGGCCGCCAGGTCCAGGACCTTCTCGGCGGGGCGCGCGCCGACCGCCTTGGCCACCTCCTTGCGCCAGATCCGGTCCTGGCCGAGCGACAGCACGTCGTTGGTCAGGTCGTACCGTGCCGCCACGTTGTCGAACATCGAGGCGACTTCGTGCGGCTGCTTGTCCAGGGATGCGCGGGTCACGGACCCATTCTTGCAGTCCGCTCCCGGGGCGGGAGCCCCGGCTTCCCGCCCGCGCCCCGCGGCACCCCCGCTCCGTGTGCCCGCCGGCGCACCCCCGTCGGCGCATCCCCGCCGGCCCGTCTCCGTCGACCCGTCCCCGTCGGGGGGGGGTACCCGTCAGCCCGCCCCCGCCGACGCACCGACCTCGCCCGTACGCTTCAGCTTCTGCCAGCGCAGCCGGCCGCCGGTCAGGGCGGTGACACAGGAGTGGATGAGGACGAGGTACATCATCTGCCGGTAGGCCAGCTGCTGCAGCGGCATCATCAGCAGGTACCGGTACTTCTCGCGGTCGAGGCGGAAGGCGTACGCGGCACACACCAGCTGGACCCCCAGCACCGCCAGCCACGCCACCAGCGCCGCCGTGAAGTCGACGAAGACCATCGAGTACACGGTGAACACGTCGATGAGCGGCGCGAACACCGGTGTGACGATCTGGAAGAGCACCACGAGCGGCATCCCGACCCGTCCGAACCGTCCCGAAGGCCCCTTGTCCGTCAGGGACTTGCGGTGCTTCCACAGCGCCTGCATGGTGCCGTACGACCAGCGGTAGCGCTGCGACCAGAGCTGCTTGAGCGAACCCGGCGCCTCGGTCCAGGCGCGGGCGTGCTCCTGGTAGACGACCCGCCACCCGGCGCGGTGCAGGGCGATGGTGATGTCGGTGTCCTCGGCGAGCGTGTCCTCGCTCATGCCGCCGGCCTGGAGGACCGCCTCGCGGCGGAACGCGCCGATCGCGCCGGGGATGGTCGGCATGCAGCGCAGCAGGTCGTACATGCGCCGGTCGAGGTTGAAGCCCATCACGTACTCGATGTGCTGCCAGGCGCCGATGAGGGTACGCCGGTTGCCGACCTTGGCGTTGCCCGCGACCGCGCCGACGCCGGGGTCGGCGAAGGGCTGCACCAGGTGCCGTACGGTGTCCGGCTCGAAGACGGTGTCGCCGTCCATCATCACGACGATGTCGTGGCCGGCGTGCCGGACGCCGTTGTTCAGCGCCGCCGGCTTGCCCGCGTTCGCCTGCCGCACGACGCGGACGTTCGGCAGGCCGAGCGACTCGGCGATGTCCGCCGTCCCGTCCGTGGAACCGTCGTCCACCACGATGATCTCGATCGGGTGCGTGCTCCCCGCCAGCGACCGGAGGGTGTTGGCGATGCACTCCTTCTCGTTGTACGCCGGGACGATCACGCTCACCGGGCGGGCGACGGGCGGCCCCCAGCCGAACCGGCGTCTGTTGCGCTGCCGGTGGTGGCGCCGGGCGAGGACCAGCATCAGCCCGAACCGGCCGAGGACCGCCACGCCGACCACCACCAGGGCGGCCGACAGCACCGGCACCGTCCACTCCGCGACGGTGACGGCGGCGACGAGCGCCTTGCCCTCGTACAGCGTCGCGCCGGACGCCTCGCGGTGCGCGGCCTGGAGGGGGTTCCCGCCGCCGGGGGCGCCCGCGGCCGGTTGCCGCCCGGGCACGGTGGTCCCGTCGGCCTGCTCCTCGGTCCCGGCGCCGTCCCCGGCCTGCTGTCCGGAGGCGTCGGCGTTCCCGGTCCGCTGTCCGGACATGGCGCCGCTGACGGTGGTGAAGGCGTATCCCTTCGCCTTCATCTTCTCGATGTACGTCGCCAGCGCCTCCACGGTCTGCGAGCGCTCGCCGCCGGAGTCGTGGAAGAGCACCGACGCGCCCTCGCCGTCCTCGGGCGTCGCCCCCTTCACGATCTTTGACACCCCGGGCTGCTTCCAGTCCTCGCTGTCGGTGTCGATGAAGACACTGGTGTAACCGTCCTCGCCGAGCTGCTGGTAGACCCGCCAGCTGTAGTTGTCGATGGCGTCCGTCTTCGAGGAGTACGGCGCGCGGAACAGCGTGGTGGTGATCCCGGCCGCTCCCGCCAGCGCGAGCTGGGTCTGCTCCATCTCGCGGGTGAGGCGGGAGGCGCTCTGGTAGGACAGGTCCACGTGCGTGAAGGTGTGGACGCCCACCTCGTTGCCCTGGTCGACCAGGTCCCGCACGATGTCCGGGTGGCGCGAGATCATGGAGCCGACCAGGAAGAACGTGCCGGGGACGTCGTGCTCCTCCAGGACCTGGAGCACCTTCGGCGTCCAGGTGGGGTCGGGGCCGTCGTCGAAGGTGAGCACGATCGTCCTGTCCGGTACGGACACGGTCGTGGCCTGACCGCCCGGGAAGTCGAGGATCGGTCCTCCGTCGAGGATCTCCTCCGGTACGTCACCGGCGTCGGCCCCGGCGCGCACCCGCTGGTCGCCGCCGACCTCGGCGCGCAGATAGCCGTCGAGCAGCAGGACGCAGGTCAGGGCGAGCAGGAGCAGCAGGGCGAGCAGGACCCGGGGCCGCTGGAGCGCGGCGGCCCGGCCTGCGGCGCGTTCGATACGGGTGGGGGCGCGGCGTCGGCCGCGCGAGGGCGTGCCGACGGTCATGAGGCGGCACCGCCCGTGGGCGAGGCACCACCGGTGGGCGGGGCACTACCGGTGGGTGGGGCACTACCGGTGGGCGGGGCACCGGTGGGCGGGGCACCGGTGGGCGGGGCACCGGTGGGCGGGGCACCGGTGGGCGGGGCACCCGTCGGTGCCGTACCGCCGCCCGGTGGGCCCCCGTCCTGTCCCGGTGCCCCGCCCCGGCCGTCACCGAAGGGCAGCAGCGAGGCCGGGGTCACGGAGGTGCCGATGCCCAGGAAGGTCAGGCCCAGCACGAACGCGTAGCCGACGCAGACAGTGCCGGCCAGGAGGCCGATCCGGCGCAGCAGTCTGGCCCGGCGTCCGGAGCTGTCGACGAACACGGGCCCTTCACCGGACCTCTTGCCGCGGCGGCTGCGGCGGCTGTGGCGGCGCCCGCGCACGTCGTCGGCGCGGCTCTCGATGGCGGGATCGGAATGCATTCCCCGGACGGTAGACAGCCTTGTCTGCCGAAAACCTGGTCCCCGCTGTGAGGTGCACAGGAAAACGCGCGCAGCCTTTCCTTTCGCTGAGGATTCACGGCCTCCGGCCCCTCCGGGGCCTGTTCTCCCAGGTGGGGCACAGGACGCCGTGCGAGGTTTCCGGTTGCGAACCCGAACCGTCGTACGCGCGAAGGAGAACGAACGCCATGAGCGGTCCACTGAAGTCCGTCGCCGGGCTCGTCTGTCTGTTCGTCCTGGCCACGGCGGGCTGCTCGGCCCAGGCCGACCCGGACGAGCAGGACGACCGGGGCGACCGGGCGTCGTCCGCGCCGGTCACCGCGTACGCCCCCTACGTCAGTGCCACCACGGCCGCCGACCAGGACGCGGCCGGCTCCCCCAGCGCCTACAACCTGGCCTTCGTGCTCTCCTCCGGTGAGGGCTGCGCTCCGGCCTGGAACGGCACGCTTCCCCTCGACGACACGTCCGTGACGTCCCGCATCTCGGAACTCACCGCCTCCGGCGCCGCTGCCCGCGTCTCCTTCGGCGGTGCGTCCGGCACGGAACTCGCCGCGGCCTGCGACAGCGCGGAGGAACTGGCGAAGGCGTACGGCACGGCGCTGGACGCGGCAGGCGCCACCCGGGCGGACTTCGACATCGAGGGCGACGAACTGGCCGACCCCGACTCCGTGGCCCTGCGCTCGGAGGCGATCGCGCTGCTGCAGGAGGAGCGTACGGAGCTGGAGGTCTCCTTCACCGTCCCGGTGATGCCCTCGGGTCTCGACGAGGACGTCCTGGACCTGCTGGACTCCGCCAACGACCACGGCGTGCGGGTCGGCACCGTCAACCTCATGACGATGAATTACGGGGAGTCGTACGACGGTGACATGGGCGACTACGCCGTCACCTCGGCGGAGGCCGCGAACGCCCAGCTCATGGAGGTCTTCGGCTTGTCGGGGACCGCTGCCTGGCGGGGCATGGCGCTCACGTCGATGATCGGTGTCAACGACGTCGAGGGCGAGACGTTCACCCTGGCGGACGCGGCGCAGGTGCGCGCCTTCGCGGAGGAGAAGGGCATCGCCTGGGTGTCGATGTGGTCGTCCTTCCGGGACCAGCAGTGCGCGGAGGGCTCCGGCGCGGAGGATGCCGCGACCGACTGCAGCGGGGTGGAGCAGGAGCCGGGCGCCTTCGGGGAGGCCTTCGCGGGCTGACGAGGCCTTTCGGAGGCCGGTCGGCACCGGACCGGTCAGCGCCGGCGGTGCACCAGGCGTCCCGCGCACACGGTCGCGACGCAGGCACCGGTGCCGTCGAAGACCGCCAGGTCCGCGCGGCCGCCGACGACGAGCGCCTCGGGGTGGAAGGACGTCAGGACGACGACGTCGTTGCGTTCGGCCGCGGCGCGCAGTCCGGGTGCGGCGGCGTGCTCCGCCAGTACCGCCACCGCGCCGCGCTTGAGCACCTCGTGGACGCGTTCGCGCGGGCTGGGCGCGTCCGGGAGCGGCCCCCGGTGGATCCGCCCGGGCCCGAGCGTCCCGGGCCAGCGCCGCACCCTGGCGCCCGGAAACCGGCCCTCCACCTCCGCCGGCGGCCCGACGGCGACGATCCGGCCGCCGTCGACGGCGACGGCACCGCCCGTCGACGGCTCGGCGGCATCCGTCGACGGCTCGGCGGCGTCCGCAGGGGCGTCCCAGGTGAGGCGCACCACCTCCGCCGTGTGAATCGTCAGCACGGGCGGATCAGTTGGAGGCGAGGAGCTTCAGCTCCGGGTGGGCCGTGCCGCCCTCGATCGCCGTGGAGGAGATGTGGGAGGCCACGCGGTCGTCGACGGGGTCGTTCGCCGGGTCGTCGTGCACGACGAGGTGGTCGTACGTGGTCGACCGCTGGGCGGGCACCCGGCCGGCCCGGCGGATGAGGTCGATGATCTCCAGGCGGTTGGAGCGGTGCTTGGCGCCGGCGGAGGAGACGACGTTCTCCTCGAGCATGATCGAGCCGAGGTCGTCCGCGCCGTAGTGCAGGGAGAGCTGGCCGATCTCCTTGCCGGTGGTCAGCCAGGAGCCCTGGATGTGGGCGACGTTGTCGAAGAACAGCCGGGCGACGGCGATCATCCGCAGGTACTCGAAGATCGTGGCCTGGGTGCGGCCCTTCAGATGGTTGTTCTCGGGCTGGTAGGTGTACGGGATGAAGGCGCGGAAGCCGCCCGTACGGTCCTGCACGTCCCGGATCATGCGCAGGTGCTCGAGGCGCTCGGCGTTGGTCTCGCCGGTGCCCATCAGCATGGTGGACGTCGACTCGACGCCCAGCCCGTGCGCGATCTCCATGATCTCCAGCCAGCGCTCGCCGGACTCCTTCAGCGGCGCGATGGCCTTGCGCGGCCGCTCGGGCAGCAGCTCGGCACCGGCCCCGGCGAAGGAGTCGAGCCCGGCCGCGTGGATCCGGGTGATGGCCTCCTCGACCGACACCTTCGAGATCCGGGCCATGTGCTCGACCTCGCTCGCCCCCAGGCTGTGGATGACGAGCTGCGGGAACTCCTTCTTGATGGCGGCGAAGTGCTTCTCGTAGTACTCGACGCCGTAGTCCGGGTGGTGGCCGCCCTGGAACATGATCTGCGTACCGCCGAGCTCGACGGTCTCGGCGCAGCGCCGCAGGATGTCGTCGAGGTCGCGGGTCCAGCCCTTGGCGGTGTCCTTCGGCGCGGCGTAGAAGGCGCAGAAGCGGCACGCGGTGACGCAGACGTTCGTGTAGTTGATGTTGCGCTCGATGATGTACGTCGCGATGTGCCCGGTCCCGGCGTACCGGCGGCGGCGTACGGCGTCGGCGGCGGCGCCCAGCGCGTGCAGCGGGGCGTCGCGGTAGAGGTCGAGCGCCTCTTCGGGGGTGATCCGCCCACCGGCGGCAGCACGGTCGAGGATGGGCTGAAGGTCGGCCTTCTCGGTCACCGGGCGTCCCTTTCGTAAGGTTCGTAAGGGTTGTGGACGGGCTGAGCCAGCCTACGCCAGCGGCCCGGGGCGCCCGACGTCAGGCCGTACCGGCACCCGTCGGCCCCGTGCGCCCCGTGCGCCCCGTCGATCGCCGACCGCGTCGGCCACCCTGCACCTGCCCAGGCGTCACACCGTGTACGCCCCGATCAGCAGCCCGACGAACGCACCGGCGATCAGGAACGGTCCGAAGGGGATCGCCGTCCTGCGTCCCGCCCGCCGCGCGACGACGAGGGCACCGCCGTACAGCGCCCCGAACAGGAACCCGGCGAAGGTGCCGAGCATCACGGTCGGCCAGCCGTACCAGCCGAGGACGGCCCCCGCGCCGAGGGCGAGTTTCACGTCGCCGAAGCCCATGCCGGCCGGGTTGATCAGGAACAGGACGAAGTAGCCGGCGCCGAGCGCGAGGGCGCCCAGCAGGGCGGCCGTCCAGGTGCCCGCGTGCTCGGGGAGAAGGGCGACGACGCCGAGCAGGGCGAGGGCGGCCGCGGCCAACGGGAGGGTGAGCGGGTCGGGCAGCCGCTGCACCCGGAAGTCGACGACCGCCAGCAGCACGCCGACGGGCGCGAGCAGCAGCCAGACGGCCAGCTCGGGCCGGGTCCCGGTGGCGGCGGCGAGGGCGGCGCACACGAGCGCGGTGGCGGCTGCGGGGGTGGCGGGCCCGGGACCGTACGACGTCCCTGCGGCCCTCTCTCCCTCCCCGCCTGCGCGCGGGGCGCCCTCTCCGCGCGGGACGCACTGTCCGCACCGGGCACGGCCGAGCCAGCCGCGCAGCGGATGCCCCTCGGGGCACCGGGCGCGCCACTCCTCACCCGCCGGGACGGCGAACCGGTGCACCGCGCGGGGCAGCAGCGCGCCCGCCACCGCGCCCCACAGCGCGGCGGCCAGGACGACGGCCGCGACCGGCGGCACCGGCAGGTCGCTCATGCGTCGCTCACCCCGCCGCCGTTGCCGCGACCGCGTCGCGCCAGGCCGGCAGCAGTTCGTCGAGCAGCGCCTCGGTGCGCGGCGGCAGCCCGCGGGCGCCGCTGCGGCCGATGAGGTCGGTGGCGAGGGCGGTGAGCCGGGAGGGGTCGTCGAGGGTGTGGGTGGCGCGCAGCAGTTCGTTCCACAGCCGCTCGTCGGCCGGGGCGGTGCGCAGGGCCGCGTCGAGTGCCTCGATGGCCTTCTCCGCGCGGCCCTTCTCCAGGTGGAACTCGGAGAGGGCGAGCCCGGTGTCGGCGACGAGCAGCGGAAGCTGGGCGTCGACGATCTCGTGGGTGAGCCAGCGGTAGCGGCCCTCGGGCCGGTCGGCGAGCAGCGGGCCGCGCACCAGCACCAGCGCGTCGGTGAGCAGCCGCCCGCGGACGGCGCGGCTGTCGACGCCCTTGCCCCGGGTCGCCTCGTGGTACAGCGACCGCAGCACGTCCAGGTCGGAGACGACGGACTTGGCGAGGGTGAGCCGCCCGGTGCGGTCGGTGCCGAGGCGAGGGGTGCCGTCGGGGTCGGTGCCGAGCCAGGCCCGCAGCCGGTCCAGGAGCGCCTCGCGCACGTCGTCGGTGACACCGCGCGGCCACAGCGCGGAGGACAGCACGCGCGGGTGCACGCCCTCGCGGTGCAGGAGCAGCAGGGCGAGCGCTTCGTGGAGCAGGGCGCTGCGCTCCCCGTCCGGGGTGTCGAGCCCGATGATCTCGTACGACCCGACGAGGCGCGCGTACACGGCCGGCCGGCCCTGTTCGCTGATGTCGACGAGGAACGGCGGGGTGTTGACCGGCCCGTCGGGACCGCGGTCCGGGTCGGCCGCGACGAACAGTTCGACGACCGCGCGCTGTTGGGCGGCGGGCAGGAGCTGGGCGTCGAGTTCGAGGCCGAGCAGGGGTGCGAGCAGCTTGCCCTCGCCGGTGATCTCCATCTCCCAGGCGGCGCCCGGCAGATCGCCGCTCCCGGTGCCGACGAGGTAGCCGATGCCGAGGCGGCTCGCGTCGGCGGCGAGTTCGGCGAGCCTGACGGCGTCCTCGGCGGACGGCTCGGCGGCGAGCAGGACGAGCTGCGGGGCCCAACGGGTGTGCTGGGCCGGGCCGGTGCGTCCGGTGAGGACGGAGTCGTGCCCGGCGGCGCCCAGCGCGCCGCGCCGCTGCCGCGTCTCCGCCTCCATGGTCTCGACGAGCGCCTCGATGTCGTCGAGGTGGCGGAGCCGGTTGGGGGCGAGCGGGGTCAGGTCCTCGCCGAACCCGACGAGGGTGACGGTCATACGGTCCGACCATCCGTTGGTCGCCAGCTCGGCGGCGACGGAGGCGAACACGGCGGCCCGGTCGGCCTCGCTGCCGCTCAGCGAGACGATCCCGGGGACGGACTCCAGGTTGAGCAGCAGCCGCGAGTCGTCCATGGTGCCGAGGCTGACCAGACCGGGGTACGGGGCGGCGGTGTCGACGTCCTCGTACTGCCCGGCGTCGTCCTTGGCCAGCGTCCAGAACGTCTGGTCCTGTCCGAGCCGCCACGGCGCCGGGGGCCTGCCGGCCGGCTGGGCGAGCTGGAGGTGCAGGTCGCCGTCACTGAGCCAGGCGGCGTACACCGTCGGCAGGGCACGCGACTCGGCGGCGAGGGAGGCGGCGAGCCCGCGCAGGGACCGGTCGAGCAGCCGTACGCCCTCCGGGTCGGCGCCGACGAGCAGCGCGTCCTGGACGTCCTGGGCGTCGCCTTCCGGCGTGGGCGGCTCCATCCCGCGCCGCCCGCCGATCCCCCCGAGCGCCGACTGCCACAGCGCCTGCCGGCGCCGGTGCCCGAGGGCCCCGAGGAGGCCGGCGGCGAGGAGGGGCGCGGTGAGCAGGGCTTCGGGCAGGCCGAAGGAGGAGGTCTCCTGGGCGGGGGTGGCGTGCTGCGGGGCGGGGGCGGGCCGCTGGTGACCGGCCTGGTCGGCGGCGGGCGCGGGCTGCCGCTCGGGGGCGGGACGCTGCTCGGGTGCGGGCCGTTGCTCGGGCACGGAGACGTGGGCAGCACCCCCGCCACCGCCCTGGGCGCGCTCCCCGGTCCTGGCGTAGTCGTGGATCTGCTGCTGAACGTCCGGCGAGACCTCGGGCGTCTCGTCCGGCATCTCGACGAGGTCGCCGCCGCGCGCGTCGCCGGGCATCTCCATGATCCAGCCGGGCCGGATGAGGCTGGCCTCGGAGAGCCTGGAACCGTCGGGCTGGGTGCGGTCCTTGTTGAGCGCGAAGATCTCCTTGTACCGGCGCCCGTCCCCGAGGTGCCGTTCGGCTATCTCCCAGAGGGAGTCGTGGTGACGCCCCTCGGGCGGCTGGATCCGGTAGAACTTCGTGTCGTCCCGCTGGGCGGCGCTGCCCCCGGCGTCGGCGCGGGCGGCGGCGTGGGAGGCCTGCTCGGCGAGCGCGGCGGCCCCGGCGGCCTGCTCCTGCTGCTGGGCGAAGAGCCCCGGCGTCTGCCGGGCGGTGGCGGCCGTGGCCTGCTGGTTCCCTTCGGCTCCCTGTCCCAGCTGCGAGAGCCCCGGCGTGAAACTGGCCGCGGCGGCGCCGACGAGCAGCAGCGCGGCGACGAGTTGACGCGCGAGCAGCTGGCTGGGCCCGGCCCCGGGCACCCGCCCCGGCACCCCGACACCGGAGAGCGCGGCCTTCATCTCGACGAGCACGCAGGCGGTGAACTGGGCCCAGGCGACCCAGACGAAGAAGACCAGGATGCTCTGGAAGGTCTCGACGGAGACCTCCGTCCTCAGCCACTCCATGGGCTCGAACGAACTCGGCAACGGCCAGCCCGCGACCACGGCGAGCGCGGCCGGCACCCCCACCACCAGAACGAGCAACGCCACGAAGGCGAGGAACGCCTTGACGAGGTCCCCGAAGGTCCGCCGCCGTATCCGCACGGCCTGAGGCGTCCGGTTCCGCGGAGCGGCGGAGCCTCCGCTGCGGTCTCCCGTCGCGCTGGACGAGCTTGGACTACGGCGTCGTGGCATGGCGGGTGTCCCGGGTCGTGTGGTGTGGGAGGGGTTCTGGAGGTCCGGCGTGGGGTGAGACGAGATCAGGTGATGAAGGGCGTACTGAGCCTACAGAGATCCTATGGACTCGAACCGGCCCCGAAGAAGCCCACCTTCACACCCCCCGTTCCCGTCACACCGCCGCGAGGTCGCACCACACGTACTCGCCCCGGTTGCCGTCCCCGGCCGGCGGCTGCCAGCCCCAGAGGTCTGCGCAGTTGAACCAGCTTCGAACACTGTTCCGTAGAGTGGAGAAGGCGTCGCTGGACCCCACGGCGTCGCTGGACTTCATCCACCACTCGGCGAAGGAACTGTGAGGCGAGCCATGACCGAGCCCCTGCGCCGGCGGAAGTCCTCGTTCTCCGGCGGCGGTGACGGCAACACCTGCGTGGAAATCGCCCCGTTGCGTACCCGAGTCGCGATACGCGACTCGAAGAACCCGTCCCGGGCACGGTGACCATCCCGGTCGGCTCCTTCACCGCCCTCGTCCAGAGCCTCAAGACGACCACCGCCCGACAGGGCGCCGACTCCACCCACCCCCAACGTTCTGCTCCCTCACGCCCCCACGGAACAAGCAGCGCGTGCGATAAGTTCATACGCACGTTCCAACGGTAGACATTGCGTGTGCAGGGGGAGAACGCGGTGTCGCACAGGCCGACGGACTGGCACGTACTCGATCTGGAGAAGGACCCGACACCGGGCGATCCGCAACGCGTCCGCGAACTCGCCGGCGCTCTGCACGACTTCGCCGACGACGTGGGCGAGGCCCTGCGCGACCTCAAGGGCATCGCCAAGGAGGACGAGATCCTCTCCTGGGCGGGCAGGACGGCGGACGTGTTCGCCGAGGAGTTCGCGGACGCGCCCAGGAGGCTGCGGAAGTTGAGGAAGTCGTACGACCTGGCGGGCGACGCCCTCGCCACCTTCTGGCCGGACCTGGAGGACGCCCAGGAGAAGGCCGACAAGGCGCTGCTCGACGGTCGCAAGGCCCGCGACGAACTCACCACCGCGCAAACGGCGTTGTCGGGTGCCGACGACTGGGTCCGCACGGCGACCGGGAAGGTGGACTCGTACGACCCCGCGAAGAGCGGAGGCAGGGACGTCCCCAAACCCGACGAGGCCGACGTCCGCCGCGCCACCCGCGACGCCCAGCACGCGAAGGCCCGCCAGGCCACGGCCGAGCGGAACGTCGAGAGCGCGCAGAGCGCCCTCGACGCGGCGAAGAAGCTCGCCGGTCAGGCGAAGGGCCTGCGTGAAGAGGCTGCCCGCCGGACGGTCACCAAGCTGAGGGAGGCCTCCGACGCCGGAATCCCCAACCGCCGCTGGTGGGAGGAGATCGGCGACTGGGTCACCGACAACTGGGACGAGATCGTCCTCGTCTGCAAGTGGGTCGTGGCCATCCTCGGCATCATCGTGATGATCGTCGGTGGCCCACTGGGCTGGCTGGTCTTCGCGGCGGCCCTCGTCGTGATGGCCGACACGTTACGAAAAGTCGTCGAGGGCGAGGCCGGGTGGGGCGACCTGCTCTGGGCAGCCCCGGACTGCATACCCGCGACCAAGGGCATCGCGAGCCTCGCCGAACTCGGCAAGTTCTGGAGCGAACACGTGGAGCTCCAATGATTCGACCCGTAGGTTTCTTCTCAGAGCTCTCGCCCGGCTGGGGTCTTCTTGAAAGCGGCTCGATCAAAGACGCAGTGCGCTCTTCAGGCGAGCCAGACGAAAAAGGGATCGTCTCCTACCTCATGAATGGCACAGGAATCTGGAGCGAGATGAGCGCCGGACCCGACGTGCTGGATCCAGATGGCCCCCTCCTGCCAGGCATTGGCTCCCTCCATACCGACGGAGAATGGATTTGGCGCGGCGACCTTTCGTACTACGTTGCCACCCACCACATATCTTTGCCTGTCGAATTCGTCACTCACATCAGGAATGCGAACCATTCCCCTCCGGAGGTAACAGAAAACAGACTGACCGAGATCGCGATGACGGACCTCGGCATGGATCTCGATTAAAGATTCACGAAGAACAGCGGAAGAGAGCACAGTACTGATGCCAAGTTCCTCATTGGCGGTCCCGGACTCGTGGTGGGAGTTCGACATCCGCCCGGAAGGACGCGAGGCCACGATCCGGGCCCTCGTCGAGGAGCGGATCCGTGAACTCCCGGAACTCGCCCCGTACCGCGCCGACCTGACCGCCATGCTCCGCAGGATGGCGAAGGACGCCCACGACTCCGGTGCCCTCCATCTCGGCTGCATGGCCGAGAACTTCGACGGCGTCCCGCTCTCCGCGACCGTCACGGTCTTCGTCCTCGGTGCCAGGAACGAACAGGGCGTGGCCCTGTCCACCGACCCGCGGGCCATCGCCGAGAGCCTGGGCACGATCACCGCCCGCCGCGAGGGCGACGCCTGGCGCGAGGTCACGACCGTCGACATCCCCGACGTGGGCCCGGTCGCACGGACCTACGGCGTCGAGGACGTGCCCGTCGCGCGGGGCGACAGTCGTACCCTCCGTATGGTGCTGACGCAGACGTACATTCCCGTGCCGGGAACCACCGACCAGGTCGTCCTCGTCTCCGGGGCCAGTCCGGTGCTGGACCTGGCCGAGGCGTTCCACGACGTCTTCGACGCGGTGACCAGCACCTTCCGCTTCGTCTGAACAGGTCGGCAGAAGATCCGCACAAGAGAGGACTCCGGGCCATGGGCAAGAGCGACCTCGCGCTCCCGCTGAGCGAGATGGAGGACTACGGGCGCCGGCTGCGGTCGCTCAGGACACGGCTGAACCACACCAGGAAGCTCTTCGACTCCTACAAGGACGACATCGGCGACGGCGGCGTCAACGACGCGCTCTCCGACTTCGAGTCCAACTGGGAGGACGGACGCGAGGACATCTCCCAACAGCTCGACGCCCTCGCCGGCCTGTCCGACGCCGTCGTCCGCGAGTTCAAGAAGCTCGACGACGAACTCACCCAACAGGTCAAGGACAAGATGCAGGTCAAGGACGAGCGGGGCGGCAAGGCCGACGCGTAGCGGGCCGGCGTCAGAGCTTCAGCGTGCGCGCGATGCCGTCCACGATGCCCTCCAGGGGTGGGTGGCGTCCGGATGGACGGCGTCGAGCTCCAGGACGGCCGCCACCGCATGGTGCCCGCTGACGTACCAGCCGAAGGCGCCGAGGGGCTCGCGGGTACGGCAGTCGGCCGCCGCGCGCTTGAGGTCGCGGGCCAGCAGACGGGCGTTTCCCTTCTCCCCGTCGCGCTCGTACCGTTCGGCGAGTTCCTTCGCCTGGTACGTGGCCCAGTGGTCCAGGTCCAGGGTGCCGGACAGGGGGAACGGTACCCGGTCCTGCGAGCACCCCAGGCCGAGGTTCGACAGGCCGTCGGTCATGTCCGTGGTCACTCCGTCCAGGTCAGTGAGGAGGCGATGCCGTCGAGACCGGCTGTCGTGCCCTCTCCTCGTCACCCATCCCTCGCCCTCACTCCGGCCCCGGCTCAGCCGACCTCGTTCTCCGCCACCGCCCGGCCGCGGACCACCACGTCGCCGCCGTAGAACACGCCGGTGAAGACGGGCGAGTACGTCAACTGGACCTGTACCTCGACGCCCTGGGCGCTCGCCGCCACGCAGTGCGTACCGGCGACGTCCGCGCCGGACATGTCCACCTCGCGGGCGAAGGCCTTCACCCGGGCGTCGCAGTTCTCGTAGTTGATGGGCGCGGGCTCGTCCACGTTCTCGTACAGGGCCTCGCGGTCGATGTCCTGGGCGGCGTAGCGGGCGACCTGTTCCGCGATGTCGGCGGCACGCTCGCGCTGGGAGATGGAGAGGCCGCCGTCGATGACGAAGGCCGCGAGGGAGATGAAGACCAGTGCGAAGATGATGACCGCGCCGGCGCCGGAGCCACGGTCGTCGAACCCCGGACCGCGACGCTTCGGCCACGTACGCACATGTGCCCTCACGCCGTCCTCCGGTACGGGTCCAGCGGTGAACTGAAGCTCGCGGACAGGGTCGTCGGGATGTTCAGGCCCAGGGTGGCCAGGCCGCGCACCTCGCAGCTCACCTCGACCGTGAAGAGGGTGTCCGGTTCGAAGCCCGGGCTGGTCTGTACGACGTTCACCGGACCCGAGCAGATGTCCGCGAGGTTCGCCTCGGCCGCGTTGCGCGCCTCGGCCATCGCCCGCGCGTGGTCCTTCTGGATGGAGCCCGCGCGGGCCGCGTCCCGGGCGGCGCCGTCCAACGCTCCGCGCCCGCTGACCAGTTGTCCGAACGCCACCAGCACCAGGATGAACAGGATCATCACCGGGGCGAGGATCACCACCTCGACGGTGGACAGGCCGCGGTCGTCGACGGGCAGCCGGCGGGACAGGCCCCGGCCGTCCACCGGCCCCCGGCGCTCCGGCCGGAGGGGGAGGTCCATCTAGTTCTCCCCCTCTTCCACGAACCGCTCCACCGGCCCCGCCGACCGGGCGTGCACCGTGAGGTCGAGACCCGGGAACACCGTCGGGATGCGTGCCGTGATCTCCACGCCCACCGTGTCCTGCTCCGGCTGGAGCATCCGCACGTCCGGCGACAGCACCAACTGCGGTCCCAGTTGCCGGATGTAGCTGTCCACCACGTCCCGCGCCTCGCCCCGCCAGCCGCCGGGCTGGTCGTGCGCCGTCGCCCGTGCCTTGCGCGCGCCCGCCTGCGCCGCCGCCTGGGCGACGTGGTCCGCGAAGAAGTACAGCGCGAACTGCACCGTCGCGAAAATCATGAAGAACAGGACCGGAGTGAGCAGCACGAACTCGATCGCGGTCATGCCGGAGTCGCCGCGGGCGGAGGCGGCCTCCACCCGTCGGCGTACCCAGCGACGTACGCGCACCGGCATCCCCGTTCCCCGTAGGCGTCAGGTGTCAGACGTTCGGCAGTGACAAAGGCAGTGACAAAGTACGTACGGTCAGCAGGTGCTGCCCGCGTTCGCGCCCTTGATGCAGTCGCCGACCTTGTTGGCGCCCTCGCTCAGCGCGGCGTTGATGATGGCGGCGACCACGCCGACGATCGCGACGACGACCGCCGAGATGATGACCCACTCCACCGCGGAGGCGCCGCGGTCCAGTTCGCCGGAGCGGGCGCGCTCCACGCGGGCCTGCATGAAGGTGACCAGGAAGTCCACGGCGGGGATGCCGGTGTGGAAGGTACGTCCGTTCATGACGCTTCGTCCTTTCGTATGCGGTTCACAGATGCTCTGACGTACGGTTCACGGCTGTTGGTTCGCAAGGGGCGGTGCGGGGCCCATGGTGCGCGGCGGCACCGCTCCCGTGCACGGTTCTCACACCTGGAACACCCTCATCGCCGCCGGGAAGATCAGGAACACGAGGAACCCCGCACACAGCAGCAGCTGCGCCACGAGCATCGACTGGGACTTCTCGCCCGCGCTGCCCTCGATCTCGGAGAGTTCGCGGTGCCGCATGGTCTCCGCGCGGGAGGCGAGGGACTCGCGGACCTTGGCGCCGTCGTCCGCGACCAGGGCGAGGGAGGCGGAGAGGTCCTTCAGCTCCTCGACGCCCAGCTCCTCACCGAGCTGCCCCAGCGCCTGCCACTGGCTGATACCGGTGATACGGGCGTCGGCGAGGGCGTTGCGGATGCGCTGCGTCGCCCAGCCGTCGGACACCTCGGCCGCCGCCATCAGCGCCTCGGGGAGGCCGCGCCCGCCGGCCAGGCTCATCGACACCAGGTCCAGATAGGCGCCGATGACCCGGCGCAGGTCGCGCCGCTTCTCGGCCGCGTCCCGGCGTACCTCCAGGTCGGGCAGGAAGAAGAAGACGGCCGAGCAGAGCAGCGCCAGCCAGACCGGGACGACCGGGCTGCGGCTGAAGCCGAGCGTCCAGACGACCGCGAAGAGGAACGGCCCGAAGAACAGGCCCCCCGCCGCCAGCAGCACCTTCGTCGCCAGGAACTTCTCCCAGCTGCGCTCCAGTACGGCCAGGTCGGCGCGCAGCGAGCGCTGCTCCCAGCCCTGCTGGAGATAGAACTGGGCGATGCGCGAGCCCACTTCGACGCGCAGCGACGCGAACCGGCCGGTGTCCTTCTGCGTGCGTGCCGACTCGTACGCCGCGCCCCGCGCCCGCATCGCGTCGATCCGGGCGACCTGGGCGACCGCGCTGCGCCTGGTGGGCATCAGGGCCCGGATCAGGACGTAGACGCCCAGCCCGAGGACCGCGCCGACGACCACCGGCATCGTCAGTTCGTCGTTCACCGTTGTACCCCCCTGCCCTGCTGGTGCGGGAGCCGCAGCGACGGCGCGTGCCCCGGTTCCGTCTGCTGCTGCCCCGCGGCGGCCGCCGCCCCCGGAGTACGGGGCCGTACGAACTGGACCGCCGCTTCGTCGCGCACCAGGAAGCGTTCGGGTGTCTCGATGGTGGACAGCTTGCGCAACCACCAGAAGCCGAGCGCGAAGAGCCCGCAGACGCACGCGAGGACGAGCTGTCCCACCGCCGTCCCGTACGGCTCGACGAACTCCCGGTTGAAGATGGCCAGTCCGAGGACGAATGAGATCGTGACGGCCACGACGATCTGCACCGACCTCCGGGTGGAGGCCCGTTGGGCCATCACGCGCTGCCGCATGTCGACCTCTTCGCGCGCCGACTTGGCCAGCGCGCCCAGTACCTGCCGCAGGCCGGGGCCCCGCAGCTTGGCGTTGAGGATGAGCGCGGCGACGATGATGTCGGCGGAGGCGTCGTCGATCTCGTCGGCGAGATGCTGGAGCGCCTCGGGCAGTGGGGTGCGGGAGCGCAACCGGTCGACGAGCGCGTCCAGATGGGGGCGCAGGACGGGTGCGGCAGCCCGCGCCGACGCCGGAATGGCCTGCTCGAGGCCCACCGCACCGGCGATGGTGTCGCGCAGCGACTCCGTCCAGGAGGCCAGGGCCTCCACGCGCCGCATGGCGGCCCGTTCCTCCGCGGCCCCGCCGAACAGGCGGTCCCAGAAGAAGACGAGGACGGCGGCGGCGACACCGGCGACGGTCCAGCGGGTCAGCAGCAGCACGGCGAGGCCGACGATCGCGGCGAGGGAGCCGCGCTGCCCCGCGAACCGGATCAGCTCGGCGGCACGCGCGCTCGTCTTCCGCTTCTCGTGCTCGGGCTTGGCGGGCAGCCCGCGTACGGCGACGACGAGCAGGGCGAGTCCGCCGCCGACGGCGATGCCGCACCCGAGCGCGTACAGGACCGTGGTGGAGAACAGTCCGCCCATCGAGCCGAGCGAGCCGGCGGCGGTGAGGTCCGTGGCGGCGGTGAGGTCCCTGACGGCAGTGGCAGTGTCGGCAGCGGCGGCGGTGTCGGCAGCGGCGGCAAGGAGGTCCGTGGTGGTCGTACGGGTCACCGGATCATCACCCCCACGTTCCGCTGGGGCGGTAGCCGTAGGCCATCAGTTCCTCCAGGCAGGCGATGGGGGCGTGCGGCACGACCCGGCCGTCGGGCGACTGGGTGAACACCTCGCTGGACAGGACGCGTCCGTCGACGCCGTTGACCTCGCGGACGGAGGTGACCATGCGCTGGAGCCGGCCGCCGGTCTGGAACTCGTTGCGCCGCTCGATGAAGACGACGAAGTTCACCGCGCCCGCGATCAGCATCTGACTGGCCTCGATGGGCAGTCGCTCCGTCGCCTGCAGGGCGTACGTCGAGATGCGGTTGAAGACCTCGCTGGAGCTGTTGGCGTGGATCGTGGACAGCGAACCGTCGTTGCCCTGCGACATCGCGTTCAGCATCGTCACGATCTCGTCGCCGAGCACCTCACCGACGATGACCCGCGAGGGGTTCATACGCAGGGACCGGCGCACCAGCTCGGCCATGGAAATGGTGCCCTGTCCCTCGGAGTTGGGCAGCCGCTCCTCGAACGCCACGACGTTCGGGTGGAGTTCGGGAAAAGAGTCGAGGCCGAGTTCCAGGGCCCGTTCGACGGTGATGAGACGTTCGTGCGGCGGGATCTCGTTGGCGAGGGCGCGCAGCAGCGTCGTCTTGCCGGCGTTCGTGGCTCCCGCGATCATGATGTTCTTGCGGGCACGCACCGCGCAGGCCAGGAAGTGTCCCAACTCCGGTGTGAGCGTGCCGTTCCCGACCATGTCGGAGATGAACACCTTGCCCATGCGGGCCCGTCGGATGGACAGCGCGGGGCGCCTCGTCACATCCATGACGGCGGAGAGACGGGAGCCGTCCGGCAGCCGCAGGTCGAGCTGCGGGTTCGCGGAGTCGAAGGGCCGGGAGGAGAGACCGGAGTACGCGCCGAGGACCTGGATGAGCTCGATGAGCTCCTCGTCGGTCTCGGCGACGGGCTCGCCCTGCGTCTCGTGGCCGTCCGCGTAGCCGACGAACACCTGGTCGCAACCGTTGATGTCGATGTTCTCGACCTCGGGGTCGTCGAGCAGCGGCTGGAGCCGCCCGACGCCGAACAGCGCGGCGTGCACGGCGGCCGCGTACTGCTCCTCGGTCTCGGCGTCCAGCGGCGTACGGCCCGCGTTGATCTCGGAGCGGGCCTGCTCCTCGAGGATCTGCGCTATGACGGCCCGCGCGAACTGGCGCTCGTCCTCGGTGGACATCGGCGTGACGCCGTTGACCTGGTCGAGGCGCCGCTGTTCGGAGATGCGGTCGCCGGCGTCCTGACGGAACCGCTTGACCAGTTGATGGTCGACAGCGGTCATCGCCCGGCTCCGGCGGCACGGCCGTCGGACCGGCCCTGCGCGGCCGACCGGCCCGGCTGACCCGGCTGAGTCGGCTGAGTCGGCTGAGTCGGCTGAGTCGGCTGAGTCGGCTGAGTCGGCTGAGTCGGCTGAGTCGGCGGTACGTGGTGCGCCTGTTGCGCGTACTGACCCTGCTGGGGCTGACCCTGCTGGGGCTGACCCTGCTGGGGCTGATGCGGCTGCTGAGGCTGAGCGGCGTGGGCGGAGGCCGTCCAGGCGGCGCCGTACTGCTGGTACAGGTCGGCGGTCACCTTGCGGGCGGTGCGGATCAGCAGTGACTTGTCGAGCCGGCCCCGCCTGCGGCCCGCCAGCTGCTCGGCGCCGGCCGGGTCGTCGGCGAGGGTGCCGACCACGCGGGCGCCGGTCTGGGCGTGCACGAGCATGTCGTTGACCTGGGAGGCGAGCTTGGCCGCGCTGCCGGTGTCGGCGATCAGGACGACACCGACCATGGGACTGCCCGGCCCGGCGACACGCGAACCGCCGTTCAGCTTGCCGGCCAGGGCGGCGGCACGGTCCCGGACCCGGGCGAGGGCCTCCGGTTCGGTACGCGAGACGAGCAGGACGAGGGAGGCGTGCGGGAACAGCTCGACCGCCGGCGTGTCACCGCTGATCCGCCCGCAGTCGGCGATGACGTCGGCGGCCGCGTGCGGGGAGTCGGCGAGGGAGGCGAAGGCGTGCCCGAGGGTCGGCCACAGGCCGGCGAGGCCGGCGGCCTGCTCGGAGTTGCCGAGTCCGACGAGCACTTCGAGTCCGCCGCTCAACGGCTGGACGTGGTCCCACAGTTGGTCGGGTACGAGCCCACGCCGCGCGGTGGCGGCGATGGACAGCATGCCGGTGTTGGGGTTGAGCGGACCGCCATGGGCGGCGGCGCTGCGGTAGACGAGGTCACCGCCCGCCGGGTCGGTCTCGGCGAGCAGCACACGCCGCGGCCAGACCGCCGCGAGAGCGACGGCCGCGGTGGTGACGCCGGGGGAACCCTTGTCGGCGGCGAGGGCGATCAGGGCCATGAGTGGGGTGCCGCCTTCTAATTGCCAGGAACGAGGACGAGAGCCACCTCGCCGTTGGAGGCGGCCTGGGTCAGTGCCGCCGCCTGGGCGCTGTCGACGACCAGCGTGACGGGCAGGTTGGCGCTGCTGACGATGCCGCTGTCGCCCTCCTGCTTGGGCACGGACTGCACGCGAGCCTGCTCGACGATCACGGAACTGCTGTTGCCCGTCGCGGAACCGCCATTTTCATCGGCTTCGTCCCCGGAGTCCGACCCGGCACCCCCGACGCGGTACGCGGCGACGGTGTCGCCGCCCTCGATACCGGCCGGGTACTGCCCCTCCTTGAGGGACAGGCCGACGATGGACTTGCCGTCCGGGACCTTGGCCTCACTGCCGAACATCTCGCCGACGGCGACGACGTTGGCCGGGACGGTGCTGACGGCCTTGAGCGCCTTCAGCGCGGACAGCTGGGTCCACGGGATGTAGTTGATCTCCGGATCGTCGACGACGAGTACCGATTCGACATTGCTGCCGTTGACCGACTGCCCCGCCGGGATCTCCTTGGTGACCTTGACGACCTCGATCCGGTCCCCGACCTGGAGCACCAGCATCGTGGCACCGAGCGCGCCCACCAGGATCAGCAGTACCGCGAGCGCGGCCAACGCGGGTTTGCGCTCGCGAGGCGGAGTGGGAAGCCGGTCACCGACCGACGGCTGAGCCGGAGCAGCGGAACGCCCCGCGCCCGCCCCCGTACGCTCCTGGATCTTCACGCAACCGCTCCCCGTACACCCAAGATGATGTCTGCCAAGTACCCCGAAAACCAGGACACTTCACCCACGTCCACTCGCGCACAGACATGCGGGACGCAACCGGGCCTACCGGCCCGACCTGGGCCGATAACCAGCGCCGAGGTGAGTGTCAAGCCATCGCACCGTACCAGTCACACATCAGCCCCTCAAGGCACACCCAACGTCACGGACACCACATGACGCACCGTTACTGATCTGCAATTTCACCCTTGGGCAACCCGGTTGGGAACTGCACCAAGGCGCAGCTCACCCCCTGTGCGCCGGCGAACCGCCGAGCCCGCCGGCCACTCACTCCACCCACCCGATCCGTCACACCTCAGCCATGAACCCCGCACGACTCGCTCACGCGAACCGTCTTCGGCGCTGCGCGACTTGACCATCCGACGCCCAGTCTCCCTCCCCGCGGAACCGAGGTCACGGGTTCAAGTCCAGCAGTAACCCCGGCCGTACGGCTTTGCCTTCTCTTTACAACCCGCTTCTCCGCTGTCTCGTCTCTCCGCTCGATCCGTAACGCAGCCCGCCGCGCCCACCGGGCGGGTGGACCGACGAAAGAGAGCGATTCATGCGCCGAACCGGCCTCAGTGCCATGGCACTCGCGTGCACCGTCGTACTGGCGGGCGCGATGCCCGCGTTCGCCGACGAAGGGTCCCCGACCCCGGCACCCACCCGGGCTGTCACCGAGCCCTCGCGCCAGGAAGCGACCCCTGCCCCGGCCCCCGACACCGACGCGACCCCCGTCCCTTCCGAAGCCACCGCCGCGACCCCCGTCCCTTCCACCGAGCCGCCCCGGGCCCAGGTGCCCGTCGTGCCCGGCGGAGCGCCGAACACCGGTGTGACGCCCACGGCGTCGGGCTCGGGGAACGAGAGCGCGCTGGTCGGTGGGGGCGTCGCCACCGCGGGCGTCCTGGTCGCCGGCGCGGCCTTCCTCGTGCGTCGTCGGCGCGCGACCGGGGCATGAGCCCGCTCTCCAGACGCGCCTTCACCACCGCGGCCCTGACCTCGCTGCTCGTGGGCTGTGGCGGCCATCCGGTCGAACGGGACACGGGCACGGGCGCCGCAAGCACACCGTCCCCCGCGCGACCTCCCGCGAAGTCGTCGCACACGCGCGGGCGTTCGGTCCCGCTCCGGCTGCGGATCCCGGCCATCGAGGTCGACACCCCGGTCATGCGGCTGGGCCTGGCCTCGGACGGCAGTATGCAGGTGCCCCCGATCACGGCGCACGACCGGGCGGGCTGGTACGAGCACTCGCCGACGCCGGGGCAGACCGGACCGTCGGTGATCGTCGGCCACGTCACGGTCGGGTCCCACGGGGACGGGGTCTTCCGGCATCTGTCCGCACTGCACCGGGGCGACCGGATCGAGGCACGCCTGGAGAACGGCGGGACGGCGGTGTTCACCGTCACCTCGGTGCGGACGGTCGCGAAGGCGGAGTTCCCGTCGGACGAGGTGTACGGGAACGTCGACCGGCCGGAGTTGCGGCTCATCACGTGCGGCGGCCCACGTACCGGTGAGGAGTACCGCGACAACGTGATCGTCTTCGCGGCGTTGAGCCCGACCGGCCCCGACCCCGGCACCTGAGCCGCCCACCGGCTCCCGGGCCGCCGGGGTCGGTGGAACCTGACC